>CAIYNT010000237.1 GCA_903927605.1 uncultured Holophagaceae bacterium | reverse complement strand
CTATTCCATGGCGGACACCATCGTGGTCTTCGACCGGATCCGCGAAAACAGCCACCGGCCCGAGTACCGGCGCGTCTCCATCACCAAGCTGGTGAATGACTCCATCAACCAGACCCTGGGCCGGACGATCCTCACTTCCATGTCCGTGCTGTTTGTCAGCGTCTGCCTCTGGCTCTTCGGTGGGCCGGCCCTCCACGACCTAGCCTTCCCCCTGGTCATCGGCGTCATCACCGGCACTTACTCCTCCATCTACATCGCCGCGCCGGTGGTGGTGTACTGGGATCAGTGGTTCGGGGGCAAGGACAAGTTGAAGCAGCACGCCTGACTTCATCCGGGGGTTCCCCTTGCGGCGCATGCGCCGCAAGGACCTAGGGACACGCTCCGCTTCGCTGCGCGAACGCCCCCGGACCCCCGAGCAAAGGCCCGGCAAAGCCGGGCCTTTGCTTTGCCTGAGCTGACAGCCGAAAGCTGATGGCTGACAGCTCTACTTCAGGTGCTTCTCCAGGAAGGCATAAATCTCACGGCGGGAGTCCTGGGCCAGGGTGGTGTCGATGCGGTTGAAGCTGTGGCCGCCGGGGGCATCCTGGTAGATCCGGTGCTCGAAGGTCTTGCCCGCGGCCTTGAGGGCGGTGAGCAGGGATTCGACCTCGACGACGTTCACATCGCGGTCGTTGGTGGTGGTGTGGACCAGTAGGGGTTTGCGGAGCTTCTGGACGTTCCACACGGGGCTGCGGCGCCGCACCAGCTCCACGTCCTCGCTGGGCGTCTTCCCCGCGAACATCGTCCGGACCACCGCATCGTCCCGGTACTCTTCCCCGGCGTAGCCCACCCGAGCCAGGAGGTCGGAGACGGGCACTCCCGCGTAGCAGGCGGCGAATTTCTCAGGATGGTCGAAGACGGCCATGAGGGCGATGAGGCCGCCATGGCTCCAGCCCACCATGGCGCAGCGCTTCGGATCCACCGGTAGGTGCTCCACGGCCCAGTCCCGGCCCGCCACCACGTCGTCGACCTCCAGGCCACCGTAGTCGACGGCATCGTAGAAGGTCTTGCCGTAGCCAGTGGAACCCCGGTAGTCCGGCGCGATCACGATGTAGCCCCGCTCGACCATCTCCCGCACGATGTGGGCGTGGTAGGTGCCGAAGTCGCCGTGGACGCCGCCGTGGAGCAGCACGATCAACGGCAGCTTCCGGCCCGGCTCTGCCTTGCGGGGGATGAAGACGTATTGTTGGATCTTGAGTGGGTGGCGCTCGTTCTTGATGCCATAGGTCTCCTGACCCCGGGGATTGGGCGGGCCCGTGTAGGTCACCTTGTCCACCACGGCCACATCGGAGAGACGCTGGAACCAGAGCTGGTCGTCCACAGCCTTCCGGAGTGAGTCGAGTTCCCAGTTGGGCCCGTCCTGGCGGTGCTCGATCTGCTTCGGCTGTGCTTCCACCGGATGACCTTGAGCCAGCACGGGAAGGGCGGTGGGCAGGAAGGCGGTGGTGCCCAGGAGGAACAGGATGGAAGTGCGCATGGGAACCTCAAGACTCGTTCTCCTGAGCCTACCGCGCCTGCCACCGGCCTGCCCCTTTGTCTGATTCCAACGGACCAGCGAAGGAGGAACAACCCGATAATCATGGCCCAGAGGGTTTAACCATGAATACGGGTGACTCAGCGCTGTTCAAGACCTTCGCGTCCCGGTCGACGCCGACGGAGGAGGGCGTGGCCATCCATTCCCTCACCGGTGGCGAAGGACCGCCCCTCCTCTTGCTGCACGGCCACCCTCAGACCCACGCCATCTGGCACAAGGTGGCGCCGGCGCTGGCGGAGCGTTTCACCCTGGTGATCCCCGACCTGCGCGGGTACGGCGACTCCTCGAAGCCTCCTGCCGATGAGAGTCATGTCGCCTACAGCAAGCGGGTCATGGCCCGGGACATGCTCACTTTGATGCGGGCCCTCGGCCATGCCCAGTTCGCCGTCCTGGCCCATGACCGCGGCGCCCGCGTGGCCCACCGGCTCGGGATGGATCATCCGAGCGCCGTGAGCCGCATGGTCCTGCTGGACATCGCCCCGACGCTGGCCATGTACGAGCAGACGGGCGAGGCCTTCGCCCGGGCCTACTGGCACTGGTTCTTCCTCATCCAGCCGGCGCCGCTGCCCGAGCGCCTCCTCGAGGCCGATCCCGCCGCCTACATCTGGGAGGTGCTGGGGCGCCGCAGCACCGGCTTAACACCTTTTGACGCCCGCGCCCTGGCGGAGTACGTCCGCTGCCTGAGCGGGCCCGGCGCCGCCCACGGCCTCTGCGAAGACTACCGGGCCGCGGCCTCGGTGGACCTCGACCACGACCGCGAGGATCGCGCGCGCGGACTGCGTCTCGCCGCCCCCCTGCTGGTGCTGTGGGGCAGCCAGGGCACCGTGCACCGCTGCTTCCAGCCGCTGGAGGAATGGCACAAGGTCGCCTTGGATGTGGAAGGCAGACCTTTACCTTGTGGCCACTACATCCCGGAGGAAGCCCCGGAGGCCCTGCTGGCGGAGGCCATCCCCTTCCTCACTGGAACCCACCGCCGACCTTGAACGCCCGGCAGCCGGTGCCGCGCCGCGCAGCGTTTCGGACTTCAGCCCTCCCAGCTCACCCACCCGGCGCGCCCGGGGATCTCGCGGCGGGTGATTTCTTTGGCGGGCGGATTCGTGGCCAGCAGTTCGGGCAGCCAGTCGGCGTGAGTGCGGGCCACGACGCCCCGCTCCTTCAACCCGCCCAGGAAGGCGTCAAAGGTCTCGAAGAGGGCGCCACCCTCCACCTCGGTGTGCAGGGCGTAGACATTGAGGGCGTCCTCGCGCACCAGGTCCCAGACCTCGCGGTTCACCTGGTCCGGCGTGCGGCCGTCGAGGCCGAGCAGTTCATCCAGGGTGGGCAGGGTGGTGGGAATCTGGAGGGTCTTGAGGGGCTGTCCCTTCACGATCGGATAAAAGGGTGCGAAGCCCCGGCAGTCCCCGGCGTATGCGAGGCCGTAGGCTTCCTGCAATTCCAGCGTGGTGTCGTTGCAGCGCCAGGCGGGGCTCACCGCCCCCAGTGGCTTTTCGCCGAAGACGGTGCCGAAGGCTTCATGCGCATTCGCGTACCAATCCGACAGCCAGTGTCGGGATTTGCGGTCCAGCAGGTCGTGGTACTGCACGTGGTCCCAGCCGTGGATGCCCACCTCGTGGCCCGCCGACTGGGCGGTGCGCATCTCGGTAGCGGCGCGTTTCCAGATGAGGGGCGCTGGTAGCAGTACGCCGTACATCATGGTCTTGAAGCCGTAGAGCTTGGTGGCGTTGGTGCGGCGCATCTTGGCCAGGAAGCCCTTGCGGAAGATCCGGCGGATGGCCTTGCCGCTGTTGTCGGGCCCGAAGCTGAAATAGAAGCTGGCCTGCATCCGGTGCTTGTCCAGCAGCCGCAGCAGGGTGGGGATGCCCGTGATGGAACCTTCCAGGGTGTCGACGTCCACGCGCAGCGAAATGGCTTTCATGCAGGTTCCTTGTCCCTTCCATTCCAGCCGCGAATGGCTTCCGCCACAAGGCGCACCTGTTGGGCAGACCATCGCTTGGGTTTGGTCGGGGAATGGATGTGGAGTCGACAGAGCAAAGAGTGGATCCGGATGAAGCTCCATCGGGGTGCGCTGTTGTCGTTGAAGGAGGCCATTAAAGATGACTTATGGGTTGAATATTGTTGTTATAAAATTTTTATATTCAAATGTTTAGCATCAATATTGTAAAGGCACGTTTTTTGTTCGACACATTTCGGTCTTCTCAAGCACAACAGCTCTTAGGATTCACCCTCACCCACCCACAGGAGGCACGCATGCTCTACGCAGCTCCGGGCGCCGCTGGCGCCAAGGTCCAGTTCAAGGCCAAGTACGACAACTTCATCGGTGGTAAGTGGACACCGCCGGTCAAGGGCGAGTACTTCGACAACGTCACGCCAATCACCGGCAAAACCTATTGCCAAGTGGCCCGCTCGGGCGCCGAGGACATCGAGCTCGCCCTGGATGCCGCCCACGCCGCAGCCGAGGCCTGGGGCAAGACCTCGGTCACTGAGCGCGCCAACATCCTGAACAAGATCGCCGACCGCATCGATGCCAACCTCGAGGCCCTGGCCTATGCCGAGACCGTGGACAACGGCAAGCCCATCCGCGAGACCATGGCCGCCGACCTCCCCCTGGCCGCCGACCACTTCCGCTACTTCGCCGGCTGCATCCGCGCCCAGGAAGGAACGCTCAGTCAGATCGACGAGACCACGGTGGCCTATCACTTCCACGAACCATTGGGCGTCGTGGGCCAGATCATCCCCTGGAACTTCCCGATCCTGATGGCGACGTGGAAAGTCGCCCCGGCCCTGGCCGCCGGGAACTGCGTGGTGCTCAAACCCGCCGAGCAGACACCCACCAGCATCCTGGTGCTGATGGAACTGATCGCGGACCTGCTGCCTCCGGGCGTGCTGAACATCGTCAACGGCTTCGGACTTGAGGCTGGCAAGCCGCTGGCCTCGAACAAGCGCATCGCCAAGATCGCCTTCACCGGTGAGACCACCACCGGCCGCCTGATCATGCAGTACGCCAGCCAGAACATCATTCCCGTGACGCTGGAGCTGGGCGGCAAATCGCCAAATGTCTTCTTCGCCGACGTGGCCTCGGCCGATGACGACTTCTTCGACAAGGCCATCGAAGGCTTCGTGCTCTTCGCCTTCAACCAGGGCGAGGTCTGCACCTGCCCCAGCCGCGCCCTGATCCAGGAATCCATCTACGACAAGTTTATGGAGCGGGCCCTGAAACGGGTGAAGGCCATCAAGCAGGGCAATCCCCTCGATACGGGGACCATGCTCGGCGCCCAGGCATCGCAGGAGCAGATCGAGAAGATCCTCTCCTACCTCGACATCGGCAAGCAGGAAGGTGCCCAGTGCCTGACTGGAGGTGCCCGCGCCCAGCTGAGCGGCGACCTCGCCGGCGGCTACTACGTCCAGCCCACGGTCTTCAAGGGCCACAACAAGATGCGCATCTTCCAGGAGGAGATCTTCGGCCCCGTGCTCGCGGTGACGACCTTCAAGGATGAGGCGGAGGCGCTCGCCATCGCCAATGACACGCTGTACGGCCTGGGCGCGGGGGTCTGGAGTCGCGACGGCAACGTGGCCTACCGCATGGGCCGGGGCATCAAGGCCGGCCGCGTGTGGACCAACTGCTACCATGCCTATCCGGCCCACGCGGCCTTCGGCGGCTACAAGCAGTCCGGCATCGGCCGCGAGACCCACAAGATGATGCTGGACCACTACCAGCAGACGAAGAACTTGTTGGTGAGCTACAGCGAGCAAAAACTCGGCTTCTTCTAAATCT
>CAIYNT010000236.1 GCA_903927605.1 uncultured Holophagaceae bacterium | reverse complement strand
TCTTTGGAGGCCAACAACAACCTGAAATTGAGGTCATTCCGTGATCCGGATGGCTTCGTGGCTTATGCGGGAGGGGAGGTGGTCACCCGGTTCCTCAGTGCTTCGGGCCGGCATCGGCTTCCGGACATCGCCTCCTTGCGTACGGTCCAGGATTTCCAGGTTCGGGGGGAATGGATCGGAACGGAAAGCTCCCTAGCCGGCTCTGATTGCGTGACCCACCCCCGAGTCATGTTCCCGAGCTATCCGCATGAATGGTGCCCCTCCATGCTGTACCGGTCCGCAGAACTATGCCTGCGGATCAATGCTGCCCTGCTGGAGGAAGGGTGGGAGCTCAAGGACGCGACCCCGGCTAATGTCCTGTTCGAAGGCCCGCGGCCGGTGTTTGTGGACCATATGAGCCCCGTGCGGCGACAGCCCCATACCCTGGGCTGGCAGGCCTATGGCCAGTTCGTCCGCACCTTCCTAATTCCCCTCCTGCTGCATACGAAGCGCAAGATCCCATTAAAATGGCTATTCCTGGCCCACCGCGACGGCCTACCTCCGGCCCAAGCTCTGTCCCTGTTCGGCCCTCTTGCCCGCCTGCATCCGACTGTGTGGACTTTGGTGACCTTGCCCGCCTGGCTAGAAAGCAGGGATAGATTGGGGTCGGCAGAGCGGCAACCCCAGGAGAAATCGCCGGCTCTAGCTTTAGAGGTCAGCCGGAGGATCCTGGGCGGGCTGTCTCGGCAGTTACGTGGGCTGGCCCCAGACCTTCCGTCCGGGGGTCCCTGGAGCAAGTATGCTCAGGCCTGCCCCAGCTATACGGAGGAGGGCTTGGTGGGTAAGGAAACCACGGTGGCCGGTTGGCTCCAGGCCTGCCGTCCGGCCACCGTGCTGGATCTGGGGTGCAATACAGGCCAGTATTCGATCCTGGCGGCTAAGGTCGGGGCGAGAGTGGTGGCCCTGGATTCCGATTCGGTCTGCGTTGAGCGGCTGTTTCGGGCGGCCGAAACCCAGGGGCTGGATCTGCAGCCGCTGGTGGTGGACTTAGGCCGCCCCTCGCCGCCAAACGGCTGGAACGGCCAGGAGGAACTGAGTCTACTCGCCCGACTGGAAAACCGCTTCGACTGCACCATAGCCTTGGCCTTGCTGCACCACCTCCTGGTGCGGGAGCGCCTAGGTCTGGAAACCCTGGCGGCTTTTTTCGCCCGTGTCACCCGCGCCCACCTGCTGCTCGAGTGGATTCCTCCGGAGGATCCGCAGTTCCGCAGCATGGCAGGTCCGAACCAGGATCTTTATCGGGATCTGGACTGGCCCAGGACCCTGGCAGCCCTCACACCTTGGTTCCGCCTCCAGACCAGCGTTCCGATCCCCGGTGGGGACCGCTGCCTGCACTTGTTTGCGAGGCTTCCTTGAGGGAGCCCACGATGCGGTGGTCTGGTTGGAATGCCTCGACGGTGGCGTGGCCTACGAAACTCCGGAATCTTACGATCTGCCTCTCAGGGGCCAGCCTGCTGTTCCTGCGGACCTGGCGTGAACTGTACCCGGATCCCGGGTACCAAATGGAGCGGGGCCTGGCCACAACGCCAGGATCCCTGATGGCGCTCCTGGCCATGATCTTGCTGGTCGGCTGTGGAGGCTACGGTGTGCTCACCCGGGTCCGGTCGGAGCGGCTACGCATGTGGCTGGCCTTGGCCGCCGGTGGCGCGGTCCTAGCGGCCATGGCGCCCATTTTCTTTAGAGATGTTCTTTCCGCCTTCCTGGGGCTGAGCCGGTCCTTTCTAATTGGGTCCTTGGGTCCTTGGGCCATCGCCATGGTGGGTCTGGGGATGCTCGGCGCTGGCGCAATCCTGCTCTGGTTGCGCCCTAGACTGGTGCTGGGTGGTCTCAAGGCTCTGTTCCTGATCCTAGCTCCTGCGCCTTGCCTGTTCACCTGGGCGATTCTCAGGAACCTGCCGGGAACGACCCCCACACGCGCCAACGCCCCGCTAATGACTACCTCCATGCCCACCCCCCCCAAGGCGGTGGTCCTGATTTTCGATGAACTAGATTTCGACTATGCCTTTCGATACCGACCCGCCTGGGTCAGGATGCCCCAATTCGACCGCTTCACTCGGGAGTATGGGAGCTACGACCGTTGCTGGCCGGCGGCGGGCAGCACCTATCGGTCCCTTCCCTCCTTGGCCACTGGCCGCTACTGGCTGGGGGCCGTCCCGGAACACAGCCTTGACGTCCTGATCAAGGACCCCGTCGACGGGCGCTGGAAAGCCTGGAACACCACCGATGATCTCTTCACGAACCTGGGCGCTCGCGGTTGGCGGACGCATATGATCCACTGGCACCATGCCTTTTCCGAAGCATGGCGCCGCCAACGCCCGGGGCTCACCACCTATCGCCAGTCGGATGCCCCCAACTGGGAGGAGGCCCAGCGAGCCTACCTGACCTTCCCAGGAAGCGTTGGCAGGTGCTGGACCGGCCTAGCCGCCTCCTTCCGGGAGGAAGCCCGATTCCTTGTGAAGAAGGGAAGCCTTGCCGACGTCCCGGGTAACCGGCGCGACATGATTCTTAAGATGCTCCAGGACCTGATGGCGACACTGCGGAGCCGCCAGACCGAATTGGTCTGGGCCCACCTGCCCTGTCCCCACAGTCCCGCCTTTTGGAATGCCAGGACCGGCAAGTTTCTGGAGAAGCCCGACCCCCAGGTTGGCAACCTGGACAACATGGCCTTTGCCGACC
>CAIYNT010000235.1 GCA_903927605.1 uncultured Holophagaceae bacterium | reverse complement strand
GGAGCCACCCATGGCCGAAACCCCCCTCCTCCCTCCTCCCGCTGAAGCTCCGAAGCCAGCGAAGAAGGCCGCCCCCAAGAAGCCAGCCGCCAAGAAGGCCGCCCCCAAGAAGGCTGCCGCCAAGAAGCCGGCTGTGAAGAAGGCCGTGAAGAAGGCCGCGCCGAAGAAGGCCGCCGCGAAGAAGCCGGCTGCCAAGAAGGTCGTGAAGAAGGCTGTGAAGAAGGCCGCGCCGAAGAAGGCCGCTGCCAAGAAGCCGGCCGCCAAGAAGGTCGTAAAGAAGGCCGTAAAGAAGGCCGCACCGAAGAAGGCCGCCAAGAAGTAGGCCCATCCGGCTTACACAACCTGGCTACTATCAGAGGGGCGCGCTGGCGCGCCCCTCTGAGCTGGGTGACACCATGAATATCATCGACCGCGTTTCCGCTCTCGAAGTGCTCGACAGCCGTGGGAACCCCACCGTGCTGGCTCGGGTGCAACTCTCCGATGGGACGGTCGGTCAGGCCATTGTCCCTTCGGGAGCCTCCACGGGAAGTCGGGAGGCTTTGGAACGTCGTGACGGCGACAAGAAGCGCTACCTCGGCAAGGGTGTGCTCGGGGCCGTGGATGCCATCAACGTCGAATTGGCCGAGGCGCTGCAGGGCATGGACCCCTTCCAGCAGGCCGAGCTCGACGAGTTGATGTGCGATCTGGACGGGACTGAGAACAAAGGTCGACTGGGGGCAAACGCCATCCTCGGTGTGTCCATGGCCCTCTCGGATGCCGCTGCCCGGGCCTGCCGGATGCCACTCTACCGGTACCTGGGTGGGGCCACTGCCCGGTTGTTGCCTGTGCCCATGATGAACATCCTCAACGGTGGGGCCCACGCGGATAACAACGTGGACATCCAGGAGTTCATGGTGCTGCCCGTAGGGGCGCCGAACTTCCGGGAGGCCCTCCGCTGGGGCGCCGAGGTCTACCATGCCCTGAAGGGTGTCCTGAAGGCCCGGAAACTGGCCACTGGGGTGGGTGACGAGGGCGGCTTCGCCCCGAACCTGGGCTCCAACGAGGAAGCTCTCGATCTGATTGGGGAAGCGATCAAGAAGGCCGGCTACAAGCTCGGGAAGGATGTCTTCCTTGGGCTGGACTCTGCGGCCAGCGAATTCCATAACGGCAAGACCTACGCCCTGGATGGGGCCGAAAAAACGGCGACCCAGCTGGTGGAATACTATGCGGGACTCGTATCCCGGCATCCCATCGTCTCCATTGAGGACGGCTTTGCCGAGGGGGACTGGAAGGGCTGGAAAGCCCAGACCGACGCCATGGGTGCCAAGACCCAGCTGGTGGGTGACGATATCTTCGTGACCAATCCCGTCATCCTGGCCAAGGCCATCAAGGAGGGCGTGGCTAATGCCATCCTCATCAAGCTGAACCAGATCGGCACCGTGACCGAGACCCTGCGGGCCGTGGACATGGCGCACAAGGCTGGGTACCGGGCGATCATCAGCCACCGGAGCGGCGAAACCGAGGACACCTTCATCGCGGACCTGGCGGTGGCCACGGGCGCCGGACAGATCAAGACGGGCGCACCCTGCCGCACTGATCGTGTGGCCAAGTACAACCGCCTGCTGCAGATCGAATGGGAACTGGGCGCCGCCGCCTGCTATGCCGGCCGTGAGGCCTTCGGATCCCGCCTCAGCTAGGGAGGCTCTAGAGTGCCTAACAGAACCCCGACGAGGCCGCGATGAAGCCAGGCAGGATGCACCGCAAGGAAGGGCCCGCAGGGCAACGTGGTTCGTTGTTCAAGGGACCTGACGCCGCGG
>CAIYNT010000234.1 GCA_903927605.1 uncultured Holophagaceae bacterium | reverse complement strand
GCGAGCTGTCGACTGAGGGTCAATGCGCCAACGGCGTGAACGTCCTGCTCGATGTCGCCTGCGCCCTTGCCGATGCGCCCGCTACCCCTGAGGATTTCCGATGAAGACCCGACCTGTCCGCGTGGCCATGACCCAGACCGTGAACGCCTATGGCCCGATGCCCGCACGGATCGAGGACCTGGCCCAACTCGCAGGGCATCTGGACGACGTGCGGCAGGTCAACCTCGAGCACCACCTGGCGCTGCTCGAGGCTGCCGCCGCTACCGGGGTGCGGGCGATTGGACTCGGCGAACTGTTCACCGGCCCCTACTTCGCACTGCACGATGACCCCCTGTGGAACGGCCTGGCCGAGGATGCCTGGGAAGGTCCCACGGTCACCGTGTTGGCTGCAGCGGCCAAGCAGCACGGCATGGTGGTGGTGGCGCCGATCTATGAGCGGGACGCACTGTCAGGCAGGCTCTTCAACACCGCCACCGTCATCGATGCCGACGGCACGGTGCTCGGGACCTACCGCAAGACCCACATCCCGCACGGGAGCAATGAGCAGGGCAGCTTCTACGAGCAGCAGTACTACCTGCGCAGCGATGGCAAGAACCGGGTCGGCAGCTCGGATGTCTCGACCAACCCGTTCTTTCCAGTATTTGAAACCGCCATCGGTCGGGTCGGCGTGGCGATCTGTTACGACCGGCACTTCGTCGGGGTGATGCTCTCGCTGGCGCTCGAAGGCGCTGAGCTCGTGTTCTGTCCCGCCGTCACGTTCGGCGCCAAGAGCCAGCGCATGTGGCCCCAGGAGTTCGCCGTGGATGCCGCTCGGCACAACCTGTTCATCGGCGGAAGCAATCGCCGGGGAGTCGAACCTCCCTGGGACCAGGAATTCTTCGGAGACAGCCACTTTGTCGGGCCGAACGGCCGGGTTGCGGACGTGTCGGCCCACAAGAACCTGATCGTGTCCGACCTCGATTTCGGTGAACTGTCCGATCCCGATCCTTCGGGGTGGGATTTCCCCCGGGACGGCAGGCACAACATCTACTCACACCTCGCGCGGCGCATGATTGGCGCAGGGAATCCCCACCTGGCCCGCTGACCGATCCCCCGACCCCGAGGGCGGGCTGAGGACACGGCGTGCGTGCCGGTCCGGGAGTCCGGCACGCCCCAGAACCTTGATGGGCCTATTTCTGAACTGGAAGCACCACGCGAGGTGGTGCATTTTTTACGTATTGATCGAACCAGCGCAGCATCTCATAGACCAGTTGCTCGTTCGACTCGCGCGCGGTGTACCAATGGGGTTCATGGGGCAGCATGACCAGACGGGTGGTGCCACCATTGCCCCGGATGGCCTCGTACAGTTTGCTGGCCTGCAATGGCGTGGTACCGGGGTTGGCATCGTCGGCGCCGTGCACGATCAGGAGCGGCGTTTTCAATCGGTCGGCGAAGAAGAAGGTCGAGACATTGCGATAGACCTCGGGGGCCTCCCAGACCGACCGCCGCTCGCTCTGGAAGCCGAAGGGGGTCAGCGTCTTGTTGTAGGAGCCGCTGGTGGCCACGCCGGCCCGGAACAGGTCAGAGTGGGCGACCAGGTTGGCCGTCATCAGCGCCCCGTGGCTGTGGCCCGTGACGCCGATGCGCTCAGGGTCGGCCACGCCCAGGCGTACGGCTTCGTCCACCGCCGCTTTCGCATCGGCGACCAGCTGCTCCAGGTAGGTGTCGTAGGCCTTTTTCGGGTCGCCCACCACCGGAAATGCTGCATTGTCGATGATGGCATAGCCGGCCATGAGCAGCAGACGGTAGTCCCTCAGGCGCGTGAAGGTGACTTGCGAGCCGGAGATCTGGCCGGCCTTGGAGGCATCTGCGTAGTCGAGTGGATAGGCATACAAAATGGTGGGGACGCGGGTGCCTTCCCGGTAGCCCGGAGGCGTGTACAGCGTGAACGACAGGTCGACCCCATCGGCTCGCTTGTACTTCACCAGGCGCTTCTGGATCCGGCGCACGTCCGGCGTCGGGTCGGGGATGCGGGTGAGTGCCGCGTTCGTCGACGTGAACCGCCTCGCCCGAGGGGGCTTCCAATCCAGCGCCCAGCTTACGGGTGAAGACATTGGGGGGTGCGTTCGGGGACTGGTGCCAGGTCAGGAACTGCCGAGAGCTGGGCCCGGTGAAGGCGAGGAAGGATTCGTATTCCGTGTTGCTGCTTCGGAACAGGCGCTCGGACTTCATGGTGCCAAGGTCGAACCGGTCGAGGAAGGGCCGGTCACCCTCGGGCGAGGCGCCGATGCCCGCCAGGAAGATCGCATCTCCGTCTTGGCGCAGGACGATCATGCCGTTCGGAAGCCGCCGTCGGACCGGGTTGCCCGGGTTGGCATACTTCTCATCGGTGGATAGATCCCACACCAGGCGTGGGGACTGCTTCGGCTCGTCCAGGTTGACGAGGAAGGTGCGCCGCCAGTGCCGGTTGCGGTCGTATTCGGTCAGCAGCGCCACACCTGGCTTCTCGCCCCAGATCAGGCCGGCATAGCGCTGCTCCGTGCGGAACACTTCCACCGGGTTCCCGGAGAAGGGCGCCTTGCTCAGCATAATTTTGTCGCGGCTGGGGACCTTCACGTTCCAATCGCCGCCGTCCAGGGCCTCCGCCCAGACCAGGGTGGCCGGGTCCGTCGCCCGCCAGGAGAAGGCACGCGGACCCAGCGGAACGCCGGCGATGGGCACACGATCGGCCAGGGGCAGCGAGGCTATGGGATGCCTCACCACGTTGGTGGGTTTGGCGAAGTCCCAGACGGCCAGGTCGCGCGGGAAACGCTCATGGGTGGTGATGTAGGAGTAGGGCTTGTGAAGGGTCGCGACCAGCAGGTGGCGCCCGTCCGGCGCAGGATCAAGCTGTTCGTACCGGTCCGGCTGGCCGATGGGCGAGATCACACTGCGATCGGCGTCGATCAGGGCGATCTGCGCGGTGCCGTAGTAATCGAACAGATCCTCGTCGTGGCGGTTGTTCAAAGTGTCGCGGTTTTCGTAGGTGCTGCTCTGGCCACTGGCGCCCGTGGATTCCTGGATGCTCGGACCGAGGGGAACATCGGGTTTGGCCGGGGGCGGGCCCTGATGTCGGGGCACCAGCTTGACCAGCAGCGTCTTCTGGTCGGGCATCCATTGGAATTCATCCTCCAACATCGGGTTCAGCCTGGCGCCAGGGATGCGATGTACGAGCCCGGTGGTGGCATCGCCCACCCAGAGCTCGACGGAATCGGCAGCGATGTTCTCGAACGCGAAGCGTTTGCCGTCGGCGCTCCACACGGGCGCGCCGGGGCAACCGCCTTTCGGAAGGCTCACGTGGGTCACGGCACCGTCGGCCACGTTCACCAGGTCCAAGCTGCGGGCGCTGGGGGTGATGCCGTAACCGCCAGGGGTGTCGTGCTTGCTGTGGTTCTTCGGCTCGATGCGCACGCCAGCCAGCCGGAGGAATGGCGTCGCCACTCGGGCGATGGACGGGTAGTCCTCCCAGGACACAAGCAGGATCCGGTCCCGGGCGGGGCTCGCATAAGGCACCGGAGGCGATGGAGCCCGCATGATGTCCAGAATGTTCTGGGGAGGCTGGTCATAACCCGGGACTTTTGCCATAGGGGGGGCTGCAGGTGTCTGTGCGAACCCGAGGGCTGGCACCAGGCAGACCACCAGCGCGGCTCCTCGGAAGCGGGACAGGGCGAGCGGCGTGAACAAGACTTACCTCCTGTTGAGCATGTGGCCTGACCAAATGGCCATCCTGGTTTGCCTGCCACCTGGCAACATCCGGCAGGCACCCCGATTCGAGCCAGAGGAACCTCGGAAGAATACCTTACACGCAACCTGGAGATGAGCATGGGAACGCCCATGAACGATGAGAGAGCATCTCAGGTGCCCCTGCTGGTGTTCACGGTTCGCTCCCCAGTGGGCGCTGAGGGGACCGGGCACGGCTTCCCCGTACTTGCAGGCCTCTAGGCCAGGGCGTCCTGAGGAGACTCGGGCCTGCGGCCATACAGGATCAGGGTTCCCGCCAAACCGCAGACCGCCGCGAACATCATCCAGAAACCGGGAGCGCCATTGTCCCCGGTCACCTGGATCAGCCAGGTGGAAACGGCCGGCGTGAACCCGCCGAAAAGAGCGGTCGCCAGGCTGTAGGCGAGGGAGAAACCGACCGTCCGGACGTCCACGGGCATGACCTCGGTCAAAGCCACAACCATGGCGCCGTTGTAACCGCCGTACAGGAAGGACAGCCACAACTCCACCACCAGCATCCGCTGGAAGGTGGGAGCACCCACAAGCCAGGACAGCGCCGGATAGGCTGTCAGGACCGTCAGACCGGCAAAGGCCAACAGCACCGGCCGACGGCCAATCCGATCCGATACGGCGCCCATGACCGGCAACCAGAACAGATTCGATACTCCGATGCAGATGGTCACGGCGAGGCTGTCGGCGCTGGAGAGCTTCAGCACGTTCTTGCCGAAGGTCGGGGTGTACACCGTGATGAGGTAGAACGAGATGGTGGTCATCACGACCAGCAGCATGCCGGCGCCGACGACCTTCCAGTTCTCTACCATCGACCGGAAGATCTCGTGAACGTCCGGATGATGTGTGCGTGTGAGAAATGCCTCAGTCTCCTGGAGCGAGCGTCGGATGACGAAGATGAGGGGCACGATCAGGCAGCCGATGAAGAAGGGGATCCGCCAGCCCCAGGTGGCGATGACCGAGGGAGCCAGCCACCCGTTGAGCCCGTAGCCAATCGCCGCGGCCACCACGATCGCGACCTGCTGACTGCCGGACTGCCAGCTCACGTAGAACCCCTTGTGGCCGGGCGTCGCCATTTCCGAGAGGTAGACCGAGACGCCGCCCAGTTCGACACCGGCAGAGAAGCCCTGGAACAGGCGCCCCACCAGGACGACCAGCGGTGCAACCAGCCCGATGGTGGCGTAGCCAGGCACGAAGGCGATCATCACCGTACCCAGCGCCATGAACCCCAGCGTCACGATGAGCCCCTTGCGGCGGCCCGCGCGGTCGATGTAGGCGCCCAGGATGACCGCGCCCAGCGGGCGCATGAGGAACCCGGCCCCGAAGGTCCCGAACGTGAGCATGAGCGAGGCGAACTCGCTGCTGGCAGGGAAGAAGGTCTTGGAGATGGAGGTGGCGTAGAAACCGAAGAGAAAGAAATCGAACATCTCCAGGAAATTCCCGCTCGTGACCCGCAATACGGCCCCGAGTTTGGAGTGCTTCACCTGCTCGGTGGACATGAGCCTCCCCTTGGCACCTTAGATTACGGAAGATCGAAGGAGCGTGTACCTTTGGTTGGGAGGACAGCGATCATGACTTTGAGCAAACGCAAGCTCGGCAGTCAGGGATTGGAAGTGTCGGCGATCGGTCTCGGCTGTATGGGCATGAGCCAGTCTTACGGACCAGCGGATGAAGAGGAGTCCATCGCGACCCTGCACCGCGCCCTCGAACTAGGCTGCACGTTCCTCGACACCGCTGAAGTCTATGGTCCCCTCGTCAACGAGGAGTTGCTGGGCCGGGCCCTCAAGGGCCGACGCAACCAGGTGGTGCTTGCCACCAAGTTCGGCTTCCGGATCGAAGGCGGCAAGCAGGTGGGTGTCGAACGGGACAGCCGGCCCGAACACATCCTGGAAGCAGTGGAGGGCTCTCTGCGCCGGCTTGGCACCGACCATATCGACCTGCTCTATCAGCACCGCATCGATCCAGCCGTGCCCATCGAGGAGGTGGCCGGCACGGTGGGTGATTTGATCAGGCAGGGCAAGGTGCGCTTTTTCGGCTTGTCCGAGGCCGGCACCGCCAACATCCGCCGAGCCCATGCCGTCCATCCGGTGTCGGCGCTACAGAGCGAATACTCGCTGTGGGAGCGGAACCTGGAGGCGGACGTGATCCCGGTGCTGCGCGAGCTGGGCATCGGCCTCGTGCCCTTTTCACCCCTGGGCCGGGGCTTTCTGACGGGCGAGGTCAAGCGCGCGGAGGATTACCCGGAAGGTGATTTCCGGCGCGGCGATCCCCGCTATCAGGGGGAGAATTTCGATGCCAACGTGAAGGCCGCCCAGACGGTGCGGGATATCGCCGCCATCAAACACGCGAAGCCCGGGCAGATCGCGCTGGCCTGGGTCCTGCACAAGGGCCAGGACTTTGTGCCGATCCCCGGTACGAAGCGGCGCAACTACCTTGAGGAGAACGTGGCCGCGGCGGCCATCCATCTTGATGCCGGTGAGATGAAGATGCTAGACGCGGCCCTGGCGCCGGGGAAAGTCGCGGGGAAGCGCTACAACGAAAGGACCATGTCGACCATCGATCGCTGAATGATGGTCGATGGACCAGGGCCCCCGAACGGGCCCCAACCAAAAGGGCCGCCCAGGGGCGGCCCTCACTTCCGACAGGATGAACGCCTACGGGTGGAGGGAGATGAGCTCCACGTTGTAGGCGTGGAAATCGAAGCTGGTGCCGTTCTTCACGGGACGCACCCAGATCCTCGCCAAGCCGGGATTCCCCGTCGTGGGAGGCACCAGGAGCGTACTCCACTGACTGTGGTCCACGGGAACCGTGAAGCTGGCCACCCGCGTGGACTGGTTCCAGACAATGCTCTCCACCACGGTCTGCAGGTCCCCGGAGTAGTCCAGGGTGACAACCAAGGGCTGGAAGGCGGTGCTG
>CAIYNT010000233.1 GCA_903927605.1 uncultured Holophagaceae bacterium | reverse complement strand
TCTGGATGTTGCACGTATTTCTGGCGACCTACACTAGCGAAGGCGGCGCCGTCGCCTGATGTCGCTGGAGTCAAGGAGACCTACAGCTACAGCTCGAAGGGCCTCTGGACTGGAACGGTCCGGCCCGCCACGGATGCGGAGAACTGGTTCGTCAGTGGCTCTGCGGCCTACTGGCAGCAGCTGAAGCACCTTCCGGAGGCGCCGGCCAAGGCCTTCGAGAGCCTGGGTTCGGCCCTGGCGGACCTGAACACCCGCCACCTCTGGCTGGAGGCCAGGGAAGGTGTGAAGGCCCCCATCGCCACATCGACGGACTACGATCGCTACGGCGCCTACCAGATCCCCCGCATCCGGGGTCTGTTCGCCTTGCATCAATTGCGCCTCCACCTGGGCAATGCCGCCTTCGCCAAGGCCATGCAGACGGTGCATAGCCGCTTCAGTGGCCGGCCGGCCCGCACCGAGGACATCCTGAAGGCCCTTTCGGAGGGTGCCGGCCGGGATGTGGCGCCCCTCCTGAGGCCGTGGCTCGAGCGGGCGGACCTGCCCAGGCCCAGAATCCATGCCGAGGTGAAGCAGGCTGGCAAGAGCTACGAGGTCCGATTGGATGTTGAGCAGGCGGGTTTCGTTTATCCGTTCGTGGCTTCCGTGAGCCTGGAAACCGAGAAGGGCATCCGGTTGGAGCGGGTGGAGATGAAGGCGGCCAGGGCGACCTTCACCTACCCTTGCGAGGCCAGGCCCACGCGGGTGGTCTTCAACGCGGGCAACGACCTCCCGGTGCCGCGCAGCAATTTCTGGATTCCAGGCAACGTGCTGGATGACTGGAGTGCCACCCTGCTGGTCTACGGCACCGCCCGGGAAGTGGAGGCCCAGCGCACTCTGGTCCTGAACTACCGCGACACCCTGGCCGACAACATGACCGAGGTGCTGCTGCCGGTGCAGGCTGACGCGGAGATCAGCGACGCCGAACTTGGCGCGAAGGATCTGCTGGTCTTCGGTGGCCCCGCCGAGAACGGCCTGGCCGCGCGGCTCCAGGCCGAGGGAAAGCTGCCCGTCGAAGCCGGAGCCGGCTGGTTCAAGTGGCAGGACCGTACGTATGGCCGGCCCGATGACGGCCTCCTGGCCGCCTTCCCGAACCCCTGGAACCCGAAGCGGATGCTGGTGCTGGTGCTCTCCAACAGCCGCGTCCAGCAGTGGGCGATGACGAAGACCATCCCCCGCGGTCTCCCTGGCTGGGCGCTCTATCGGGGCGTTGAGGTGCAGTCGAAGGGTTCGGTGACCCCTGAAGCCCTGACGCTTCCCTTCCCGCCATGACGCACAGCTCCTTTCCGGACGGACCTGCCATGTTGCTCCCCTCCTGGCCTGCATGTGTGTTCGCACTCCTGGGAGGGCTGCTGCCTCAGGCCGAAGATGTGACCCGCCTTCCGGTGGGAGATCCAGCGCGCAAGAACCGTGAGGCTGTGGTGCAGATGGACACCATCACCGATTCCGCCACGGGGGCCGCGCTCACACCGGCGGAGTTGGCCGCCAGACTGGAGGACGCCCGCATGGTGTTTGTGGGGGAGAGCCACACGGACCCGGCCTTTCACCAGGTGCAGCTGCAGGTGATCCGCGAGCTGCAGAAGCGGGGCCGGACGGTGCTCATCGGTCTTGAGATGTTCCCCTACACGGCCCAGCCTGCCCTGGATCAGTGGAACCAGGGCGGCTTGACTGAACAGCAGTTCCTGGATGCCAGCCACTGGTACCTGAACTGGGGCTACAACTGGGCCTACTATCGCGAGATCTTTCTCTTCGCACGGGATCACGGGATCAAGATGAACGGAGTGAACACGCCCCGTGAGGTGGTCGCGGCGGTGCGGAAGAAGGGTTTCAAGGACCTCACGGCAGAAGAGGGCGCGGCCATTCCCGCGCAGATCGACACCGACAGTCCGGACCACCGTCGGGTGGTGAGGGCCCTGTTCTCGGACGACGAGAGCGGGATGCACACCATGAGTGATCAAGTCTTTGAGGGCATGTATGTCGCGCAGTGCACCTGGGACGCGACCATGGGGTTCAATGCGTTCCAGGCCCTCAAACGCAGTGGAGGGAAGCGGGACATCATGGTCGTTCTCATTGGGCAGGGGCATGTGGCCTATGGTCTGGGCATCCAGCGCCAGGCCGCCCATTGGTTCGACGGCAAGATGGCTTCCGTGATTCCCGTCCATGTGGAGGACCTCAAGGGCAAGGCCTTCGA
Organism: uncultured Holophagaceae bacterium; assembly: GCA_903927605.1. Next base: position 13,895 of record CAIYNT010000233.1, on the reverse strand, counting down.
GAAGGTGCAGGCCTCCTTCGCCGACTACCTGTGGGGACTGCCCCGGGAGGAGGAGCCCCAGTTCCCCTCCGTCGGAATGTCCACTCGCGGCGGGCGCAATGGGCAACCCCTGGCCGTCATCGATGTGCCCAAGGATAGCCCGGCTTCTGCCGCGGGCCTGAAGGTCGGTGATGTCCTGGTCTCCATGGATGGGCAGCCGCTGAAGGACCTCGAACAGTTCAACGCGGTGATGTCCCGAAAATTCTGGGGGGACGAGGTGGTCTTCACTGTGAAGCGCGACAAGGAACAGGTCTCTCTCACCGTGAAGCTGCGGCGGAGGAAGGCGGCCAGGCCCTGATCAGATCGAGTACCCCTGGCTGTTCACCTCTAGGGCCTGCTGCCGCGCAGCGAGGTCGGCCAGCGTGGTGCCGCGGAGGACGTCGCGGGCGGTCTCGGTGCTGCGGGTCCACAGCTCGCGGACAGCCCGGGCGCCGGGGGTGGCGTTGGAGGGCAGGCTGTCGCTGCCCAGGCGACCTTCCAGGGCCTCCAGCACCTCCAGGGCGCTGATATGGCTGGGATGGCGGGCCAGCAGGCAGCCGCCGCTGGGACCGCGCTGGACCTGGAGGAGACCGGCGGTCTTGAGGGGGCCCAGCAGCACCCGGAGAAACTTGGGCGGAAGCTGCTGGCGTTGAGCAATGGCCTCCACCAGGGCGGGGCCGCGACCGGACTGGAGGGCTAGGTCCACCATCATCTGCAATCCATAACGTCCCTTGGCAGAATTCTTCATGATCGAACCTCCAGCGCCATGCCGGTATTTAATATATAACTAAAAAAATTGACTAACTTGACAATTTATTTCTCCTTCCCATACTTCAGGCTTCGGGCGGAGCCCGAAGCCTGAAGGGGGCCCCATGAGCAGCATCACCCGTCCCAACCGCGTCGAACATGCCTATGAGCTCGTGGGCTACACGCCCGTCGTGCGATTGAACCGCCTGGTGCCGAAGGGCTCCGCGAAGGTCTACGTGAAGCTCGAAAGCGCCAATCCCGGCGGCAGCGTGAAGGATCGCATCGCGCTGAGCATGATCCAGGATGCGGAGGCCCGGGGCACCCTGAAGGCCGGCATGACCCTGCTGGAGGCCACCAGCGGCAACACGGGCATCGGCCTCGCTTTTGTGGCGGCGGCCAAGGGCTACCGGATCACGCTGGTGATGCCGGACACCATGACCCAGGAACGCCGCGCCCTGCTGAAGGCCTATGGTGCGGAGCTGGTGCTGACCCCCGGCTCCGGCGGCATGAAGGCCGCCGTGGACAAGGCGCAGGAGCTGGCGGACGCCGATCCTTCCTACTTCCTGGTGCGCCAGTTCGAGAACCCGGCCAACCCCGCCGTGCATCGCCGCACCACGGCCCTGGAGATCCTGGAGCAGGTGCCGGAGCTGGATGCCTTTGTGGCGGGCGTGGGTACGGGCGGCACCATCACCGGTGTGGGCGAGGTGCTGGCCCAGAAGAAGCCCGGCACCCTGGTGGTGGCCGTGGAGCCGGATACTTCGCCGCTGCTCAGCACGGGGCAGGCTGGCCCCCACAAGCTCCAGGGGCTCGGGCCGAACTTCGTGCCGGGCATCCTGAATCGTCAGGCCTTCCAGCGCATCCGCACCGTGGGCTACGACGATGCCATCGCCATCGCCCGCCGTCTGGCCCGCGAGGAGGGCCTGCTCACGGGCATCAGCACCGGCGCCATCGTCTTCGCAGCGCTGGAAGTCGCGAAGGAACTGGGGGAAGGCAAGACGGTGGTGGCCGTGCTTTGCGATACCGGCGAGCGCTACCTCACGCACCCCTTGTTTGCGGAGATTGATGGACCAGCGGTCTAAACCGTCGGATCTTTCTGGCCTCTATACTTCGGGATCGCTCCGAGGTGTCCATGAGGTTTGTCGCGCTGCTGCTGGTTGCCATGGTGCTGCCTGCCCAGGAATCCACCCCGGGGATGGCCACGGCCTTTGACCGGGCGGTGGTGCAGGAGATGAGCGATGTCCGGGTGCGACCCAAGGCCTATGCCAGGCACCTCCGGGAGCTGCGGGACTGCTTTGAAGGCACCCTCTGGAAGCGGCCCGGGCGCACGCCGCTACGCACGGAGGAAGGGCTGGCCGCCTACGATGAAGCCATCGCCTTTCTCGAATCGACACGCCCGGTCGGACCCCTCCGCTTCAACGAGGGGCTGGCCCGGGCCGCCCGCCGCCACGCCGAGGACATCGGCCCCCGCGGCGCCCTCGAGCACCTGGGCTCCGACGGCAGTCGGCTTTCCGACCGGCTCAACCGCCTCGGCAGCTGGCAGGGGCTCATCGCCGAGAACATCGGAACCCTGGAGGTGGATCCCCGCCAGGTGGTCATCCAGCTGCTGGTTGATGACGGCGTTCCCAGCCGGGGCCATCGCCACAACCTCTTCAACCCGGATCTGCATCAGGCCGGGGCCGGGACCGCGCCCCATCGGGACTACCGGGTGGTGACGGTGATCGACTACGCGGACGGATTCGTCCTGGGACATTAGGGAGCCCCTTTCCTGCTAGCCTGGGCCACAACCCTTGGGTGAGTGATGGCCTACCTAGCCCGGCTCGGCGCGCCGGTTCGCGGCTTCCTGGAGTTCCTGGGCGACCAGGCGCACCTGGTCCTGCGCACGCTGCGCCACGCCCTTCTCCTGCGCGTGGACCAGCTGGCCGTGATCGGCCGCCAGACGAAGCTCCAAATCCGTTTCACGGGGCTGGACGCGCTCCTCCTGGTGAGCGGTACGGCCCTTCTGCTGGGCGCGGTGACGCTCATCCAGGCCTTCAGCCAGCTCTCGGGGCTGGGTGCCGAGAACTACATCGGCGTCCTGATGGTGCTCATCATCCTGCGGGAACTGGGCCCTCTGCTCACCGCCGTGCTTGTGATCGGCCGCAGTTCCACCGCCATCGCCGCGGAACTGGGTTCCATGCAGCTGAACGGGGAAGTGGATGCCCTGGCGGTCCATGGCATCAACCCCTACCAGTACCTCCTGCTGCCCCGCTGGCTGGGGGTGCTCATCTCGGTCTTCGTGCTGGTGGTCTGCTTCGACGCCGCGGCTTTGGGCGGCGGTTTCCTGGTGGCGAGGCTGAAGTACGGCGTCACCTTCGGGTTCTTCATGGAGTCTGTGCGACAGGCCCTGTCCAATCGGGATTTTGCCGCCACGCTCCTCAAGGTGCTGCTCTTCTCGGGGGCCATCACGTTTCCCGCCTGCCACCTCGGCCTGCGCATCCGGCGCAGCCAGACCGAGATCCCCCAGGCCGTCACCAAGACGGTCGTGTCCGCCCTGGTGGCGGTCTTCGCCCTGGACGGCCTCATCGCCGCCCTCTTCTACTTCTGAGCCGGGATCGGCCGATGATCGAAGTCCACGACCTCGCCTTGGATGCCCCGGATGGCCGGCTGCTGCTGGAGGGGCTCGAGCTGACCGTGCCCAGGGGCGGCAACCAGCTGGTGATAGGCCCCAGCGGCAGTGGGAAGAGCCGTCTGCTAAAAGTGGTCGCCGGAACGGAGCGCCCCAGGCGGGGCCGGGTCCGGATCGGCGGTCGGGACATCTGGCCCGGTGGCGGAGTTCTCGCCCTGATCGGCCAGGTCCGGCTGGGCTTTGCCTTTGCTTCCGGTGGGCTGCTCTCGAACCTCAGCCTGCGGGAGAACATCGCCCTTCCTCTGAGGTTCCTAGGCGTGCCTGAAGCGCAGGTGGGCCACCGCACGGAACAGGTCCTGGCGCACCTGGACCTGGAGGCCGTGGCGGGTCTCCGCCCGCACACTGTGAGCGCTTCCGCCCGCAAGCATGCGAACCTCGCGCGGGTGCTGGCCCTGGAGCCGGAACTCATCCTGCTGGATGATCCGCTGGAGGGACTGGATACGGCGGACCGGGCCATTGTCCAGGATCTGATCCGGGCCTGGGGTGCGGACAGCTCCTGCACCCTGGTGATCGCGGCCGAAGAGGCCGATGCCTTCACCGGGCTCGAGGCCGCACGCCTCCAGCTTTCCCACGCGCCGATCACCGTGGAGTTTCCATGAATTTCGAGAAACAGGATGCCCGTCTCGGCCTGCTGGTCCTGGTCGCCCTGGCCCTCTTCGTGGGTCTGGTGGCCTACAAGAACGCGGGGGTGGTGACGGAGCGGACCTATCCGCTGGTGGTGCGCCTTGAGCAGATGGAGGGCCTGGCCCCAGGCGCAGACGTGCAGCTCAAGGGCTACCGCGTGGGGTCGGTGGAGCGGGTGGATATGCGGCAGGAGGGACAGGACTACCACTTCCTGGCCCGCATCGCCGTGCGGGACGACATCAAGCTCTGGCGGGGCACCCGGGCGAACCTGGCCCCCAAGGGCGTGGGCAGCGTGCTGCTGGACCTGCGGCTGCCGGACCTCGCGGAGCGGGTGGTGCCCCTTGCTCCCGGGGACGAGATCCCGGGGGATTCCGGTGTGTCCATCGCCGGGGTCCTGGAGCGGGCGGACCACCTCTTGGCCAGCCTTCAGGCAGGCGTGGACGGCCTGCGGACCCGCATCGAGCGCCGGGGCCTGGGCGACGTGCTGGACCACCCTTCGGTGCATCAGGCGCTGGTGTCGCTGGATGGCACCCTGCGCGAGTTCCAGTCGCTGGCCAAGGACAGCCGTGGCCTGGTGGGCCATGCCGACCGCAGCATGGGTGAGGCGGACAAGGCCCTGGCCTCCCTTGATCAGAGCCTCTCCGCAGTGCGGACCCTCATGGACAAGCGTGGCCCCGAACTGGACCAGATCCTCGTGAGCCTGGCCGCCACATTGAAGCAGGCCGAGGCCTTCATGGGCCGCTTCGCCGACCAGGACCACCCCGAGCTGGCGCAGAGCCTCAAGAGCCTGCGCCGCTCCCTGGCCTCCGTCGAGGAGCTGCTGGAGATCCTCAAGCAGAAACCCAGTCGCGTGGTCTGGGGCACGCCCAGCGACGCCGAGCGCGAGAAGGCGAAGAAGAACGTGGAGACCGGGAAGCAGGCACCACCCAAGCCCTGACGGTGTTCATTCGGTTCAGCGGATCAGGCCTCCCGTCCACACCACAGGACCAGATGGTTGGCGATGGCCTGAAGGGGGGCCTGCTCTTCGACGGCGCCACGCATGAAGGCGGCGCGGGGCATGCCGTAGACCACGCAGGTGGCCTCATCCTGGCCCAGGGTGCGGGCGCCCTTCTGGCGCATCAGCAGGAGACCGCGGGCGCCGTCGTCGCCCATGCCCGTGAGGATGACACCCAGGGCATGGGGGCCGCAGACCTCGGCGACGGACTGGAACAGCACGTCCACGGAAGGCAGATGGCGGGACACCCGCTCCCCGGGTTGAAGCAGAGCCACCAGGCCCGGGCTGTGGCGCGCTATGGTGAGGTGGGCTTCGCTGGGAGCCAGGTATACGGTGCCCGGCTTCAGAGGCTCCCCATCCTCGGCGATCTTCACCCGGGCCCGGCAGGTGCGGTCCAGGCGCTCGGCGAAGGCTGCGGTGAAACCGGGCAGCATGTGCTGGACTACGGCGATGGGTGGCAGATTCTCGGGGATGGCCTCGAAGACCTGACGCAATGCCTCGGTACCGCCGGTGCTGGAGCCGATGGCGATGAGGGTGCGGCCTGCCTTCGCCCGGGAGGCCAGGGGCGCCAGGCCCCCATGCGCAGATGGCGAAGGCGCGCGGGGACCGCTCACGCGGGCCAGGGAGGCGGCGTAGACCGTCTCGGCGATCTCCGCACCCATGGCCTCCAGACCCGCGGCCTGGTTCATGGCGGGCTTGCCGATCACGTCCACCGCCCCCAGGGCCAGGGCATCCAGGGCCGTGGTGGTGCCTTGGGCCGTGAGGCTTGACAGCATCACGGCGGGCATAGGATGGGCCTTCATCAGTTTGCCGAGGAAGGTGAGGCCGTCCATGCGGGGCATCTCCACATCCAGGGTGAGCACGTCGGGATCCAGCTCCTTGATGCGCTCCCGGGCCTCATAGGGGTCCATGGCCGTGCCGACGACTTCCAGCTGGGGATGGCCCGACAGGATGGTCTTCAGCACCTGGCGGACCAGGGGGCTGTCATCCACGATCAGGACCCGCCGTTTGCGCTCAGGGTTCATGTGAACAGCTCCACATCTCCATCTATCGGCCGGCCGGTGACTTCCTGGAAATAGGTCAGCTCGCGATTGAGGACCGTGTTGTTGTTGGTGCGCTCCATGCGCTTGACCAGCACCTGTCCTGTGTGGGGGAAGAAGTAGACCTTGCGGGGATGGAGACCGCCCATGTCCTCGCTCCAGAGGGGAATGCCCTCGTTCCGCAGGAACTGGCGCACGAAGTCCACGTTCTGGCCGCCCACGTCCGAGGACATGCCCTCCATCACGCGGCCGCCGCCGAAGGCCTTCGCCACCAGGCGATCCCGCTGGGCGCCCAGGTGGAGGAGATTGTTGATGAGGAACTCCATGGCCGCCGCGCCGTATCGGGCCGCGTAGAAGACGTCCGGATCCCGCTCTCGCAGGTTCACCGGCAGCATGAAGTGGTTCATGCCGCCCACCATGGCGATGGGATCCAGCAGGCAGGCCGCCACGCAGCTGCCAAGGACCGTGACGATCACCTCGTCCTGGTCTGTGGCGTAGAACTCGCCCGGCAGGATCTTCATGGCCTGGCGGTTGAAGTGGCGGTCCAGGTACTTCGAGGCGCGGCCATGGACCAGCGGGACGGAAGGTGGGCTCATGGTGCCGGGGCTTTGCGCTGGTAGATGGTCTGGCCCAGGGACTGGAAGCCCAGGTTGCCATCCAGGAGAGCCTCGGAATGGCCGACGAAGAGCAGTCCTCCGGGCGCCAGCATGGCGTGGAACCGTTGGAGCAGCTTCCGCTGAGTGGGCTTGTCGAAGTAGATCATCACGTTCCGGCAGAAGATGGCCTGGAAGGGTTCGTCCCCCAGGGGCCAGGCCTCGTCCAGGAGGTTCAGTCGCTGGAAAGTGATGAGCTGACGCACTTCCGGCCGGACGCGAATCAGGCCCTGGTGAGTGCCGGTGCCCTTGAGGAAGGCCAGTCGTTTCCACTCGGGGTCCAGGTCCTCGATGCGGGCCAGGGGATAGGTGCCGGCGGCAGCGGTATCAAGTACGGCCGTATCCAGGTCTGTGGCCAGGATCTGGATGGGCCTTGAAGCTCCGAAGGCCTTCAGGAGGGTCATGGCCAGGGTGTACGGTTCCTCGCCGGTGGAGCAGCCGGCGCTCCAGATCCGGAGGCGACGGGAAGCCCTGGCCACAGGCTGCAAGAGCTCCGGCAGGCGAGTGAAGTGGTGGCCTTCGCGGAAGAAGCTGGTGAGGTTGGTGGTGAGGGCGTTGATGAACTCCGGCCACTCCGGGGACTGGGGGCCGCTAACCCGCTCGAGGTAATCCTCATAGGTCGCGATCCCCAGGAGGCGCAGCCGCTTGGCCAGCCGGGACTGCACCATGGTGAGCTTGTGGGGTGCCAGGGCGATGCCAGTATGGCTGTGGAGAAGATTTCGAAGGGCGCCGAAGATGGCAGGGGAAAGCTGCTCCCGATCCAGGAGCAGGGGATCCCTGCTGGGACGTGCCGCAGGGCTCATGCGCCGACCGTGGCCGCGCTGGCCTCCAGTCGCATGAGGCCTGGCACGTCGAGGATCAGAGCCACGCGGCCATCCCCGAGGATGGTGGCGCCCGAGATCCCCTCCACCCTTCGGTAGTGGGTCTCCAGGCTCTTGATGACCACCTGCTGCTGGCCGAGCAGTTCGTCCACGGCCATGGCCGCCCGGCGGCCCTCGGATTCCACCAGCACCAGCAGGGTGCGGTCAGTGGCCTCGATATGGGTGCCCACCGCCAGCAGGCTCTGCAGCCGCACCACCGGGATGAACTCGCCCCGGAGGCTGATGACCTCGCGGTCGCCCTTGACGGTCTGCACGTCCCCAGCCTGGCGCTGGAAACTCTCCAACACCGAGGCCAGGGGGAAGACATAGGTCTCCTCGCCCACCCGGACGGTGAGCCCATCGAGGATGGCCAGGGTGAGGGGCAGCACCAGGCGGATCAGGGTGCCCCGGCCAGGCAGGCTCTCCACCTCGATGCGCCCGCCCAGGCCGCGCACGTTCTGGCGCACCACGTCCATGCCCACGCCGCGGCCGGACAGGTCCGAGACCTGCTCCACGGTGGAGAAGCCAGGTTCGAAGATGAGCAGATTCAGTTCCTCCTCCGAAGGGCGGCTGCCCGGGGGGATGAGGCCCCGGTCCAGGGCCTTCTGCAAGATGCGGTCCCGGTTCAGGCCCTTGCCATCGTCCTTGACCTCGATGTGGATGTGGCCGCCGCGGCTGGAGGCGCGCAGGGCGATGGTGCCCATGGCCGGCTTGCCAGTCTGAAGGCGCTCCTCCTTGGTTTCCATGCCATGGTCCACGGCGTTGCGGACCAGATGCGTCAGGGGATCCACCAGCATCTCGATGAAGGTCTTGTCCAGCTCCGTGGCCTGGCCTTCCATCACCAGTTCCACATCCTTGCCCAGCTGCTTGCCCAGCTCGTGGACCATGCGCGGGAACCGGGAGAACACCATTTCGACTGGCACCATGCGGATGCCCATGACCCGCTCCTGCAGCTCCCGGGTCTGCCGGTCCAGCTGCAGCAGGGCCGCGCTCATCATCTCCTCGCCCTGCATGGTGTTCGCCTGCTGGGAGGCCTGGGTCAGCATGGCCTGGGTGATGACCAGCTCACCCACCAGGTTCACCAGGCGGTCGATCTTCTCCGTGGCCACCCGCACCGTGGAGGCCTCGGCCTGGTTCTTCTTCTTCAGCTGCTGCTCGAGGGCCTTGTTGAGGGCTTCGGGCTTGACCTTGCCCATATCCACCAGCAGCTCGCCCAGGCGTTTTTGCTGGGACAGGGCCTCGCGGATGTCCGCGGGGCTGACGTCTGCCTCCACCTGGAGGATCTCACCCAGGTTTGGCACGGCCCCTTCAGGGGTGAGGGGCTGGAGGCGCAGGTTGTCACCGTCCGCCACGAACTCGAAGACCTCCGCCACGTCCATCTGGGGATGAGTGGTCTCCAGCCGGATGTCCCAGGCCAGGTGGCAGTCCTCGGGGTCCATCCGGTCCACGGGGGGAATTCGGGTGAGGTCAGGCCAGCAATGGAGATGACCGAGCCTGGCGAGATCCCGGAAGAGCCGTTCAAGGTTCACGCCTCGGCGGAAGGCGTCCACGGGCGCCTCGAACCGGATGGAGAACCCCTTGGCTCCCTTCAGTGATTCGGACTTCGCGGGGGTCGACGGGGCAGGTGCCGGTGGGGGCGCAGCGGTTCCACTGTCCTGCTGGAGGCGGGCGATGAGCGCGGTTTGGGCCTGCTGTTCCTTGAGGGGCAGGCTCTCCTCACGCCGGGCGTGGTGCAGGTGGCTGCGGATGAGGTCCACGCCCTGCAGCAGCAGTTCCCGCAGATCGGGGGTCATGGGCCGGGTGCCCTGCCGGACGGGTTCCAGGGTGCTCTCCAGTTGGTGTGTGAAGGAAGCCACGGCGGGAAAACCGAAGGTACCTGCGTTGCCCTTGATGGAATGCGCGGCCCGGAACAGGGAATGGAGATCCTCGACCTCCACGGCAGCCAGATCGAGGGACAGGAGGGTGGCCTCCATGCCGTCCGCAAGCTCGGTGGCCTCCTCGAAGAAGGCGTCCCGGAATTGAGCCATCGCATCAGACATGCCGCACCTCAGAGGACCTTGTTCACCACATCCAGGAGCTTCTCGGGACTGAAGGGCTTGACGATCCAACCCGTGGCACCCGCCTCCTTGCCCTTCTGCTTCATGGCCGCATCGGATTCGGTGGTGAGCACCAGGATGGGCGTGAACTTGAACTCGGGCAGGGCCCGCAGACGCTGGACCAGCGTGATGCCGTCCATCCTCGGCATGTTCACGTCCGTGATGACGAGGGAAAGCTTCTTCCCCTTGGCCACTTCGAGAGCCTCCACACCATCCCCCGCCTCGACCACCTCGAAGTTGGCGCCCTTGAGGGTGAAGGCGATCATCTGGCGCATCGTGCTCGAGTCATCGACGGTGAGGATGAGACGGCCCATCGTTCAGCTCCTGGTCAGAAAAGGTCGACTTCACCGGCGGCGAGCGAACTGCTCTTCACCGCGCGGAACTGCACTCGGGCTGCTTCGATCTCGACCAGCCGGGACTCGAGGTCGGCCAGGGCAGGGGCCGCCGGTTCCCCGGCCGTCAGTCTGGTCTCCAGCGCCTTCCACGCCTCGCCCTGCTCCATCAGGTTGCCCAGTTCCTTCAGGCAGGCCATGAGGGTTTGATGGACGAGATCCTCGAACTGGAGGCTGCGCACCACGTGGCCCACCTGCTTGGAGATCTTCCGGGCATTGTCCTCGAGCTGGCCCACCAGGTTCTTGACGTGCAGATTGCAGGTCTGGAGCGAGTTCACCAGGGCCTCGGACTCGTCCTTGGACTGCATGGCCCTGTTCAGATCCTTGCTGGCGATGGCCTGCACCTGGGCGTCCGTGCGCTCCAGGGCCAGCCGCGTGCCTGTGACCTGCTCCTGGATGGTGGCGCTCAGGGCCGTGCTGCGGTCCGCCAGCTTGGAGACCTCCCCGGCCACCACGGCGAAGCCCGCCCCGAACTGCCGAGCGTGGGCCGCCTCGATGCTGGCATTCAGGGAGAGCAGGTGAGTGCGTCCGGCGATCTCGGCCAGTTCCCCCAGCATGTTCTCCATGCGCTGGGAGCGCTCGCGGATGTCGTCCACCTGCGCCACCAGTTCCACCGTGGAGCGGGACACCTCCGCCATGTGGTTCACAAAGCCTTCCAGGGTGCCGGTGATCGTGCTGCTCATGGTCTCGAACCCTCCCGTACCCCCGTTCCCCTCCATGGAGAGGCGCATGGCCGCCTGGACTTCATCCACCAGGGCGTGCTGGCCCTGCACGCTGCGATCCAGCGTCTTCAGGGCGTCCTCGAGGGTGCCGGCCGCCTCCCGGACCAGGCTGTCCACCTGGAGCAGCTCTGGAGTCAGGAAGTTCACCTGCCCTTCCAGCATGGAGGCTTCACGGGCGGCCAGCCGGAGCAGGATTGGCGACAGCCCCGAAGGCTGGCCAACAGGTTCCTCGGCCAGCGCCGGCCCCGTGGCGGAGCTGCCGGAGAACCAGCGGCTCATGGTTGCCCTGGGTCGAACATGCGGCTCAGCCCAAGCGAAGCGAAGCGATCCTTCCACTCAGCCTTGGCGCCCACCACCGTGAACGGAATGCCCTTGGACTGGAGGTCCCGGTCCAGGGCGCAGAGCAGCTGGAGCCCGGACAGATCCAGGTCCCCGACGGAGGAGAGGTCCACTTCCGCACTGCTGTTCCCGGTGGTGAGCAAGGGCAGGGCCTTCTCCCACTGCTGATGGATGGAGAAGACATCCAGATCGCCCTCGAAGGCGAGGGGCTGCTTGAGGGGGGCCGGTTTCCGTGCCATGAAATCAGGCCGTGGCGTTTTCGAGGGCCGAGAGCTCACCATCGGAAAGCAGGCGGTCCAGGTCGAGCAGAATCAGCATGGCTTCGTCGCCGGTGGACCCCGGCAGCTTGGCCAGGCCCGCGATGAACTCGCGACCCAGGGCACTCTGGGTGCCCAGTTCCGGGGCGGGTCGGATGGCGTTGGGATCCAGATCCAGCACATCGGACACCGAGTCCACGCGGATGCCCAGGGTGCGGCCCTGGACCTCCACGATGACGATGACGGGTCGGGTGTCCTCGGGGGCTTCGCCAAGGGAGAAGCGATGGCGCAGCTCCAGGATGGGTACGATCGCCCCCCGGAGGTTGATGACCCCCGGCATGTAGGGCGGAGCCTTGGGGATCCGGGTGATGGTGGCCTGGGCCTGGATCTCCCGGACCTTCATGATGGGCAGGGCGTAGGCTTCGTCCGCGAGGGCGAAGCAGAGCACCTGCTGGAGACCCTGCGAACTGGCTTCAGTGGTGGCCATGGCGTTCTCCGTACCGATCCCCCGGAGGGGACCGGTGTAAGGAATCAATCGGTTGGAGGGATCGGAAAGGCGAGTTTCCTGCGGTTCATGGGCCGGATTCAGAAGGATTCCCACTGGCCGTCATCGCCACCTTTGGGGGTGGCCACGGGCCGCTTGGTGGTGCCCAGTTCAGGCAGGGCCGACCCCTTGACCGAACCCTTGGTGGTAACCCCAGCCACCACGGCCTTGCGCGTGGTGATGGTCTTCTTGGAAGCGGCCGGATGGGCTGTCCCATGGGGGGTGGCCGTGGTCCTGCTGTTCTCCATGCGGCGGACCTCCGTGCCGGTCTTGAAGCGTGAGACCACTTCGGCCAGCGCATGGGCCTGGCTGTCCAGGGTTTCGGCGGCAGCGGCGGCCTCCTCCACCAGGGCGGCGTTCTGCTGGGTGACTTCGTCCATCTGCACCACGGCCTTGTTGAGCTCGATCAGGCCGGTGCTCTGCTCCTGGGTGGCGTTGGCGATCTCGCCCACGAGGGCGGTAACGCGCTGCACATTGGCCACCACCTCCTGGATGGTCTCCCCCGCGTGGGCGGCCACCTTGCTGCCGTCCTGGGACTTGGCCACGCTTTCGCGGATCAGTCCCTTGATCTCCTTGGCGGCGTCGGCGCTGCGCTTGGCCAGGTTGCGCACCTCGGCGGCGACCACGGCGAAACCGCGGCCCTGTTCCCCGGCCCGGGCGGCCTCAACGGCTGCATTGAGCGCGAGCAGGTTGGTCTGGAAGGCGATCTCGTCCACCACGCCGATGATCTCGTTGATCTTGGCGGAGGAGGCGTTGATGGATTCCATGGCGGCGATGACCTGGGTGACGGCGGTGCCGCCGTCCTGGGCCACCTGGCGGGCCTTGACCGCTTCTTGGTTGGCGGACTGGGCATTGTCCGCGGTCAGGTTCACGTTGCTGGTGATCTGCTCCAGGCCGCTGGCGGTCTCCTCGAGGTTGGCTGCCTGTTCTTCGGTCCGGCTGCTGAGGTCCTGGTTGCCCATGGCGATTTCGCCCGAGGCCGTGGCGATGGCCAGGGCGCCTTCCTGGACCTGCAGGAGGGCCTCCCGCATCTGGCCGATGGTTTCGTTGATGGCCTTGCCCAGTTCCTCGAAGATGCCCTGGTACTGGCCCACCACCTGCACGGTGAAGTCGTTCTGGGCCATGCGCTGGATGACGTTGTTGGCCTCCACCAGGCCCTGCAGCCCGTCGATGCAGGAGTTGATGTTGTCCTTGATGGTGTTGAAATCCCCGTTGTACTTGTCCGTGATCTTGGGCGGGATCTCACCCTTGCCGATGCGGGCCACATAGCTTGCGGTCACATTCAGCGGATTGATGATGTTGGTGATCGCTTCGTTGACGCCCTTGACCAGCTGGTTCCAGCCCCCCACAAACAAGTCGGCGTTGGCGCGCTTGTCGAGCTCGCCATTGATCGCGCCCTGGATGATGATGTCGGTCTCTGCCAGCAGGTCGCTCATCATCTTGACCATGTTGTTCAGGTTGTTCTTGATGATGTTGTACTGACCCTTGTATTCGGTGGTGATGGTGGGCGGGATGATGCCCTTGGCCACCTTGTCCACATAGTCGGCGGTCACGTTCATGGGATCGACGATGTTGGTGATGGCCTGGTTGACGCCCTTGACCAGCTGGTTCCAGCCGCCCACGAACATATCGGCGTTGGCGCGCTTGTCGAGTTCGCCATTGGCGGCGCCCTGGATGATGATGTCGGTCTGGGCGAGCAGGTCGCTCATCATCTTGACCATGTTGTTCAGGTTGTTCTTGATGATATTGAAGTCGCCATTGTAGTTGTCGGTGATGACTGGGGGGATCACGCCCTTGGAGATCTGGTCTACGTAGGCGGCTGTCACATTGAGCGGCCCAATGACGGCATCCAGACAGTCGTTCACGCCCTGGACGATCTTGCGGTAGTCGCCCTGGTGCTTGGTGGCGTCGGCGCGGGTGGCCAGCTTGCCCTCCACGGCCGCC
>CAIYNT010000232.1 GCA_903927605.1 uncultured Holophagaceae bacterium | reverse complement strand
GGGGCAAGGCACAACGAGATTGTGAAGCTTCAGTGGTCGCAGGTGGATCTGGAGAAGCGACACTTGATTTACAGCCGGAAGCAGCACAAAACTGGAAAGAAGATGGGAATCAAGAAGATTCCCCTCAGCGATGCGGCGATCAAGGTCCTGAAGTCCATCAAGGCTGTGCCAGGTAATCCCTACGTGATCGTGGGGGAGGTCCGTGGCCAGCATTTCGTTGGGCTACAGCATGTCTGGCAGCGGATCCGGAATCAGGTCTCCCTCAACGAGGCCGAAAAGGTTGAGAAGAAACAAAAGAAGCCACAAGACTGCGTGAACATCGAGGATGTTCGGATCCATGATCTTCGGCACACCTTTGCCAGCGTGGGTGCTTCAGATGGCCAGCCCCTCACCTCCATCGGCTCAGTCCTGGGGCATAGCCAGCCGTCAGTGACCAATCGTTATGCCCACCTCCAGGACGACCCTCGCCACGCGGTGGCTGAAACCATTAGCCGAATCTTGGCGACATCCATGGAACCCAAGCCAAAGAAGCAGAAACCCAAGAAGCCCAAGAAGCCCAAGAAATAACGAGCCACTACTCCCAGAGTTCGGTGGCAGGATTCCATCGGGCATCCGGCCCAGGGGTGATGCACCGCTCAACCATTGGTTTCACGAACTTCTGGACCTGGCCGACTACCTCTTGATAGGCAGGGGCGATCAGCTTCTTCGAACGGATATAGGCGTCCCAGACCCGCCGAAGAGCAGGGTCGGTGGCATAGGATGCATGAAGGGCCGTGGCGTCCATCCTCAGGACGGAATCGGCCCGGTTCGCCTGCTTGGCACGGTAGTCGGCAGTCGCCCTCAACGCCTCGGCCACGGCATTCAATTCGAGTTGGGGCGTGGTCCTGGCGACCACCCAGAGGTCAAACAGGTCCTTGGCCCGCGTGGTCGTCAGTCCCCTCACAAGGACCGTCTCTACCTTTTCAGCGAGGAAAGTCTCCATCGGATACCCCATGACGGAATCCCCTTCGAACTCCTCCAGCAATGGGTGGACCTCCACCAAGCGTGGGGCAGGGGTAATGGGATCCCCAACACTCAGGTCCAGTTTCAGCCGATGGATGTGACGAGGTCCGAAGCGGAAGGGAACCGTAAATCGTCGACACGGGTACCCTGTATCTTCTCGGATCTCCTCCCAGGTCATTTCTTGGGCCAGAAACTCCAAACGGTCTTCCAGGTCGATGACCAGGATCTCTTGGATGACGGAGGCCAGGCTTTCGCCTGGGATTCGGAGCGCCAGCATGTCGAGATCCTCGGTCGGGCGGCTCCATCGTTGGGTCATCAGGTAGAGCAGGATCCCGCCCTTCAGGATCAGTTGATCCCTGTATGGGCTCCGGGCGACTCTGGCCAGGAAGCGCTCCAGGATGAAAATCGTCTGGGCGTTCTGGACCGACTGCCCCTCCATGCGCCTGTTGCTCAGGCGCTTCAAGACGCTGTCGGGGCTCTTTGGATCGCGGTCTTTCTTCATGAATGTCCAGGTTCAGGCAAGGAGAACTGAGAGATAGCCTCGCAGCGTGGTCTTGATCCGGCAAATCCTCTCCCATCGGATCAGCTCGTCCGGTCGTCCGCCTTGGCGAAGGAAAGCCTTGAGGGCCTCGAAGGCAACCTCATAGCCGATCTTGTCTCTGAACCTCAGGGCATCGCAGACCGTCTTTGCTTTGGAGTAGATCCGGACCTTGGTCCCGCTGATCTTGATGATCTCGACTCCCGAACTGTGAGCCTCTTCCGTCAGGCGGATGAAGCGGGCAGGGAAGGCCATCCGGGGGACCCACGAGGTCTTCGGAATGGCGATCCAGGTCTCTCCTGGAATGGTGGTGGTCAAACCGTAGAAGGAAAGGGCCGAGATGAGGCAAATGACGCCCTCCGGAACGGCCAGGCAGGCATCGGCTAGGTCTTGGTGAGCCCACGTTTCCCGCGTTGCTGAGCGATAGACTCCGGGGCGCAGCTTCTGGAGGCGGCCTGCATGCGCCAAGCGGAGGACGGCAGTATCCCTCCCCCTGCGCTTGGCGGAAGAGAGTCTGACGACACTCCTCCGTAGCTCTGGCATGTCTTTAAGCATGGCGATTGCCTCTTTTCCTTCACATTAAAAATAGTGTGAATGAATAGCGGCGTCAAGGTCTCCTTCTTTCCATATGGTAAAAGCCTAGAATGATGATAAATCCTTCCACTCCCCTCCATTCCCGTCTTGGCAGCCAAAAGCGGCGAAGGGCAAGGCCAGCCCCTTGTCCGCAATGTGGCGCTGGACGATGGCTAGCAGCTCGGGGAATTCGGGATCCTGGTGGATGAAGTTCACAAGCCTGCCTCGCGAAGTGCCTTGATGATCACCCGTTGGGTCCGGTGTGTGCCGAACTCTTTGGCCGTGGCGAGGAGCTTCTCCTGGTCAAACCTTCGGGTCCGCATGGCCGCCGCTAGCCTCGACTCAAGGGTCTCAAGCGAGACACCGGCCTCATCGTGGTGCTCCATAAGGTCCACCACGAACCATTCGGGAGTCGGGGTGGCAGGGAAGCGAACCCGGCGTAGGTCGAAGGCCTTCCCAGCAAGGGTGAACCGGCCAGAGCGCTTGGTGTTGTAGACCAAGGCCCCAGTGAAAACGGACGTGCTGCCAAGGCCCAGGGCATTCCAGGCCTTAGGACCCGTTTCCAGGTATGGGGAGTTCTTCAGGAAGGTTTGAAGCAGAGCCTGGCTATCTGG
>CAIYNT010000231.1 GCA_903927605.1 uncultured Holophagaceae bacterium | reverse complement strand
CGACCTCGCTCAGTATCGGGAACTGGCGGCTTTCGCCCAGTTCGGTTCGGACCTGGACAAGGCCACCCTGGCCCAGCTGAACCGCGGCCAGCGCCTCGTCGAAATCCTGAAGCAGGGTCAGTACAGCCCGATGCCGGTCGAGAAGCAGGTGATCAGCATCTGGGCCGCCACCAACGGCTACGTGGATGACCTGCCGGTTCCCCAGGTCCGGCGCTTTGAATCCGAGTTCATGGCCTTCCTTGATGTGAACGCCCCTGAGGTCCTTCGCGGTATCCGCGATACCAAGGTCCTGAGCGATGACGCCAAGGCCCAGCTCAAAGCCCAGGTGGCGGCCTTCAAGGAGACCTTCGTGGCCACCCTGAACCAGCCCGCGGGAGCCTAGTCCGATGGCCGGTCTCCAGGAAATTCGCCGCCGCATTCGGTCGGTGAAGAATACTCAACAGGTCACCAAGGCTATGAGCTTGCCTTACCGACCCCTTTCGAATTGGAGTAACTAGCCATGGCCGGTCTCCAAGACATCCGAAGACGCATCCGTTCGGTCAAGAACACCCAGCAGGTCACTAAGGCCATGAAGATGATTTCTGCGGTGAAGCTGCGGAAATCCCAGGAGCGCCTGGTGGCCCTGCGCCCCTATTCCAACAAGATGATGGAAGTGGTGCGCCGCGTTGTGGGCCGCATCAAGGGTGATGCCGAGATCCAGCCAGGCCCCACCGCCCAGTCCTTCCTGTCCCCCCGCGAGGAGAAGCGCATCCGCGTGGTGCTCGTGGCCTCGGACAAGGGCCTCTGCGGTGGCTTCAATGCCAACGTGCTCAAGGCGGCCACTGCCTTCGCGTCGGAGTGCCCGGCGGAGATCGTTCATCTGGACCGGGTGGGCAAGCGGGCGGCCGAATGGGCCCGGAAACGCGGAATGACCGCTGGCAGGGAATACCTCAATGTCCCGCTGGCGGGCTTCCAGAAGGTGGTGACTGAGATCTCGGAAGGTGCCGCCGCCCAGTACCAGGCCGGCGAGATCGATGCGCTCTACGTGGTCTACAACTACTTCAACAGCCCCATGTCCCAGACCCCCACGGTGTTCCGGGTGTTCCCCATGGAGTTGGGGGAGCGTGCTGAAGGCCAGAGTGTCACCGAGGTGTCCCACCTGCTTGAACCGGACCCCGACTCAGTGCTGGAGACGCTGCTGCCCCGCTTTGTGGAAACAGAACTGCTCCGCAATCTGCTGGAAAGCAGTGCTTCCGAGCACGGCGCCCGCATGGCGGCCATGGACAAGGCCAGCAACAACGCTGGCGATATGATCGCCAAACTGACCCTGACCATGAACAAGATCCGCCAGGCCGGCATCACCAACCAGATCATTGAGATCGTCTCCGGAGCAAACGCCTGAAACCGCGAATTTCGCGAATGTTCGCGAATGGAACGGCCCCTTGAAACACCCGCATTCCCTCCTACCTCTTCTTCGCGCTCATTAGCGTCATTCGCGGTTACTTCCTTTCTGAGGTCCCCATGTCAAACACCCTACAAGGCCGCGTGATCGCCATCGTCGGTCCCGCCGTGGACGTCGAGTTCGGTAGCCACCTGCCCGAGATCATGAACGCGCTGCTCACGGACATCACCAATGCCCAGGGAGTCAGCGCCTCGGTGACGCTGGAGGTGCAGCAGCACCTCGGCGAGAACCGCGTCCGTTGCGTGTCCATGCAGCCCACCGAGGGCATGGTCCGCGGGCAGATCGTGACTGATACCGGCAAGCCCATCAATGTGCCTGTGGGCCCCGAGACCCTGGGCCGCATCATCAACGTCGTGGGCGAGCCTGTGGATGAGCGCGGGCCGCTGAACCACAAGATGACCCTGCCCATCCACCGCGAGGCCCCCCAAGTACGAGGATCTCAACACCTCCTCCGAGATGTTCGAGACGGGGATCAAGGTCATCGATCTGCTGGAACCCTACGCGAAGGGTGGCAAGACAGGCCTCTTCGGCGGTGCCGGCGTGGGCAAGACCGTGCTGATCATGGAGCTCATCAACAACATCGCCAAGGGCCACGGCGGCTACTCCGTGTTCGCCGGTGTGGGCGAGCGCACCCGCGAGGGCAACGACCTCTGGCACGAGATGATGGACTCCGGCGTCATCAACAAGGACGACCTCAGCAAGTCCAAGGTGGCCCTGATCTACGGCCAGATGACCGAACCCCCCGGAGCCCGCGCCCGGGTGGCGCTCTCCGGCCTCACGGTGGCTGAGTACTTCCGCGATGTCGAAGGCAAGGACGTGCTGCTGTTCATCGACAACATCTTCCGCTTCACCCAGGCGGGCGCCGAGGT
>CAIYNT010000230.1 GCA_903927605.1 uncultured Holophagaceae bacterium | reverse complement strand
TCGCGCTTGATGGCCAGATCCTCCTTCACCACCTCCACTACCCAGTCGCAGTCCGCCAGGCGGTCCAGGTGGTCCCGCAGGTTGCCGGGCCGGATCTTCTTCAGGAACGATGCGTGCATGGCCAGGGCGGGCTTGGACTTCGCCAGGGCCGCCAACGCGCCCTCCGCCAGCTTATCCGGCGCCGCCTCATCGATGACGATGTCCAACAGCTCCACCGCGCAGCCCGCCGACGCCACATGCGCCGCGATCCCCGAGCCCATCACACCCGAACCCAGTACCCCGATTTTCTTGATGCTCATTGGAAACCCCAAAAATGAAACCGCGAATTTCGCAAATGAACGCGAATGAAGCAGACACGGGCCCTCACCAAAATTTCATTCGCGCCCACTCGCGTCATTCGCGGTTCCTCAGATTTTTTCAAGGATCGAAGCGATGCCCTGGCCTCCGCCGATGCACATGGTGGCGATGCCGTACTTGCCGCCATCGGTCTCGAGGCGGTTGAGCAGGGTGGTGAGGATGCGGGCGCCGCTGGCGCCCAGAGGATGGCCGATGGCGATGGCGCCGCCCCAGGCATTCACCTTAGCCGGGTCGTAGCCGCCTTCACGGATCACGGCCAGACTCTGGGCGGCGAAAGCCTCGTTCAGTTCCATGGCGTCGATCTGGTCGAGCTTCATGCCGAAGCGGTCCAGTACTTTCTTAACAGCGGGGACAGGGCCGATGCCCATGCGTTCCGGCTCCACACCGGCTACGGCGCCGCCGATGATGCGGGCTCGCGGCTTCAGACCCAGGGACTTGGCCAGACCCTCTTCCATCACCAGCATGAAGGCTGCGCCATCGGTGACGGGGGAGCTGTTGCCGGCGGTGACATCGCCGCCCACCAGGAACGCGGGCTTCAGCTCACCCAGTTTCTCGAGGCTGGTGTCGGCGCGGACGCACTCGTCCTGCTGCAGGGTGACGGGCTTGCCATCGAGGCCCTTGGTCTCGAAACGCACGATCTCCTTCTCGAACTTCCCGGCCTTCCAGGCGGCCGCAGCCTTCTGGTGGCTGTTGTAGGCGAATTCGTCCTGGTCCCGGCGGGTGATTTTGTATTCCCTGGCCAGGTTCTCGGCGGTGATGCCCATGGAACAGTAGGCCTGGGGGTAGGTTTCAGTGATGAAGGGATCCACGCTGGGATTGAAGCCCATCATGGGCACCTTGGACATGCTCTCCACGCCACCCGCCAGGAAGATGTCGCCCTGATTCGTCATGATGGCCCGGGCGGCCATGAGCATGGTCTCCTGGCTACTGCCGCAGAAGCGGTTGATGGTGGCGGCGCCCGCGGTGATGGGCAGACCCGCGCGGAAGCTGATGAGGCGGGCCATGTTCATGCCCTGTTCGCCTTCGGGCATGGCGCAGCCCACCAGCACATCCTCCAGTCCCGCCCAGTCCTTCAGCAGGGGCTTGAGGGCCTCGATCACCACCGCGCCCAGCTGCTCGGGGCGAGTGGCGGCATAGCTGCCCTTGACCCCCCGGCCGACGGGAGTGCGCTTGGCTTCGACGATGACTGCAGATCGCATGGGTCCTCCAAAGGAAGCAACAGTGGCTATGGGATTCCAGGGAGCCTAGCATCCGCTGAGTCGGGCGACAGCACTTACCGTGGGTCGAAGAACTCCTACCACGGG
Source organism: uncultured Holophagaceae bacterium (assembly GCA_903927605.1). The sequence goes on along the minus strand of CAIYNT010000230.1, from coordinate 18,086 downwards.
TCAACGCGCCATTTCGGCTGGGCGGCATTCCAGGCAAGATGGAACCACTCCCCGGACACGCCATGGCCCCCACTTCTGCCCACTCTCTGGAACCGCTGCTCGCCGAATGCCGCAAGGTGATCGTGGGCCAGACCCAGCTGCTCAACCGCCTGCTGGTGGCCCTCCTCTGCCGCGGCCACGTGCTGCTGGAAGGCCTGCCGGGCCTGGCGAAGACCCGCACCATCAAGACCCTGGCCGCCGCCAGCCACACCAGTTTCCGCCGCATCCAGTTCACGCCGGATCTGCTACCCAGCGATGTGGTGGGCACCCTCATCTTCGATCCCAAACAGCTCACCTTCACGCCCAAGCGGGGCCCCATCTTCACCAACCTCTTGCTGGCGGACGAGATCAACCGCGCGCCCTCCAAGGTGCAGGCCGCCCTGCTGGAGGCCATGGAGGAACGCCAGGTCACCCTGGGCGAGGACAGCTTCCGTCTGCCCGATCCCTTCCTGGTGCTGGCCACGCAGAACCCGCTGGAGCAGGAGGGCACCTTCCCCCTGCCCGAGGCGCAGATGGACCGCTTCCTCTTCAAACTCCGGGTGGACTACCCCAACCAGAATGATGAAGTCGAGGTGTTGCGCCGGGCCCATCTGAACGGAGATGAGGTGCGCCCGGTGGTGGACGGTCCCAGCCTATTGGCCGCGGGCCGCGAGGCCGGGCAGGTGCGTCTCGACGACGCCATCCGCACCTACATCGTGCGGCTCGTGCAGGCCACGCGGCCGGGCCACGGGAAGGTCTGGAAGGGGAAGGAACTGCTCCGCTGCGGTGCCAGCCCCCGGGCCTCCCTCGCCCTCCAGTCCTCCTCCCGGGCCCTGGCCTACCTCCAGGGCCGCGACCATGTGCTGCCCCAGGACGTAGTGGACCTGGCGCCGGATGTGCTGCGCCACCGCCTCCTGCTCACCTTCGAGAGCGAGGCTGATGGCGTCACCACGGATCAGGCCATCACCCAGCTGCTGCATGCCGTGCCGCGCCCCTGATCCCGCACTTTCCCAGGCCCGGCCAAGCCAGGCCCACCAACGAGGAGATCCATGTCGACCTCAGTCCCGAAGCGCCCCAAGATCACGGCCATCACCCTCCATGTGCTCATGCCCGATGGCACCACCAGGATCCACGACATCAATCCTGAAGATTGCGATGCCCTCGCCTGGAGCGACCGAGCCGTGGAGGTCTTCTCCAGATTCTACGACAAGGGCGGCCCCGCAGAAGGGAAGCACATGAGCCGGGAGGATTTCCTCCACCATTTCCCCCACGCAGGCGCCCTCATCGGCGACCAGCCGCACTTGCCCATGACACCCGAGGTGGTGAACGCCATCTGGCACCACCCCAAGGCCGACATGACCACCCCGGCCTTCCTGGCGAAGAGCATCAAGAACCCCGTCAACGGGTGAGCCGCCCCGCTCCCTTTCGCCGAGGATTCCGCCAGGCCGCCCACCCGGGGATGACCGTCGGCACGCCTCGCGGAATTGGGCCAGAACCACCCGGAGTTCTGGCTCCAGGGGGGCATGCCGCGCAAGGGAGTGGACCAGGGCCTCACCCCGCGCCCGCATGGAAGCTCGACGCGACTGCGGACCCGCGCGCAGCATGAGCGTGTAGAACCGGAGGCGCACCTCCGAGGATTCCAGGGGTTCCCCCGGTTCCGCTTCCACGGAAGGCAACCAGGACTCGGCTTCTGCCAGCGCCGGGGTCGCATCTCTCCCCTGGGAGGCCCGGAAATCCGCCTCGGCGACCAGCGCATCCATCAGGTAGGCCGCCAGCGTCACCAGGGGGACCTGGGCCTTCCGGGCCTCCTGGAAGGCCGCCCGTACCTGCTGCACGAAGGGGGCGGGATCCCCCGCCCTTCCCGGACCCTGACCAGGGCCTGGGCCGCCCGCACGATGAGGATGCCACGATGCCATCCCACATGGTGTGGCTGGGCCCTCAGGCTGATGGCGTAGGCCCGGGCGGCCAGTTCCGCATCGCCGGTCGGGTCCTCGCCTGAGGCCACCTCGGCCTTGGCGGCGGCCTGGGCCAGAGCGCCGAGATGTCCCTGGAAGTAGGCTTCGTCCGAGTGGGCCTCGGCCATTGCACGCGCCTCATCGATGTAAGGGGCCACATCGCTTCGGTGGTAGGTTCCCCTCGCCCGGGCGGCGTCGATCAGGAGCAGCAGGGCCGAGCTGCGGATGTTGATCAGGACAATGTGCCCGGGATCTAGGCGCAGGCCCCGATCCGCCGCCGCGATGGCCTCCCGAACCCGGACCGTGGGATCCAACCTGCGGCTCAACAGGCGGTAGCTCTCTGTGCGCAGGACGGAGGCCAGGGCCGTGCAGGCTTCGACGTCCTCAGGGTTCCGGTGGACCGCCTCGGCTGCGTCCTGCCTGGCCTGGTCGAGCCAGACTCCCGGGTCCGCCTCGCGCATGGTGAGGTAGCGGGCCATCTCCCCCTGGGCCCGGGCCCGCCACGCCAAGGGCGAGGCGGAGGCAGGCTCCAGACGGGCCCAGCGGTCCGCCACGGAGACCTGCGCCTGCACGGGCACCTTCGGATCAGTCTCGGATTGCCAACCCAGGGCCACGGCCTCCTGCCACCGGCGCATGTCGAGGCGCAGGAGCTCCACGTCGCAGGGAGCCCGGGCCTCGGCCTCGGTCAGGGCCTTTCCAGCAGCGACCAGGGCGGGTTTCGCAACCTGCGGTTCCTGGGCGGTGCGGGCCTGGGCCAGCCAAGCCTCGGTTTCCAGCCGCAGGGCCTCGTAGAACCAGGGGGCCTGCGCTTGGGCCTCCTTCGCGAGGCGAACTGCCTCCTGGGCTCGGCCCTCCATGAGCGTGAGCAGGCCCGCCCGGAACGCCGGGGGTTCCAGGCTGGCCGACGCCCCGCGGCGGAGCCAATCCGCTGCGGGGTCCCGCAGAGTGGTGCGCAGCTCATCAAGCCGCCGTTTCCGCAGGTCCGGATCCGGCAGCGCGGAGGCCTTCTCCAACTCGACCTGGTAGATGGCCGCCATGGCCCGCCCCAGGGCATGGGCTGTCTCTGGCGTCCGGAACCCCAGGGACCATGCGCGTTCCAGGTGGACGCGCGCCCCGGCGGGATCGTCCAGCGACAGGCTGGCCCGCCCCAGGGCGTAGGCACCGGGCGCCTCAGCCAGGGCACCAGCGCCCTTGACCGCCTGGGCCAGGGCCTCCGCCCGAGCCCGCAGGTCCGCGTGATCCCGGGTTAGGTCCCGCGCAGGCTGCAGGCGGAGGTACCGCGCCAGGGCCTCGATCCGTTCCGCCGCCTGGGCGAAGCGCTGGGCATGGGCGGCCTGGGCGGTGGCCCGCAGCCGCTCCCGCACGGCGAACCCGCCAAAGGTGACCATGGACAGGAGCACGGCGGCTGAGGCCGCCACCAGGATCTTGTGCTTCCGCACCCAGCGAGCCGCCCTCTCCACCGCCGAGGCCGGGCGGGCCTGGATGGGCTCGCCATCGAGCATGCGCTGCAGATCCTCGCCCAGCGCCCGGGCCGTGGCATACCGGGAGCGCGGATCCTTCTGGAGGCAGGTGAGGACCACGGTCTCGAGATCCGCCGGGAGATCGGGCAGCTTGCGACGCAGCGGAACCGGGTCGTCCTTCACGATCTGAGACATGCACTCGAGCCCCTCGCCCGGGAAGGGCGGCGCCCCCGTCAACAGCGAGTACAGCGTGGCTCCCAGCGAATAGACATCCGAGCGCCGGTCGAGCAGCGCCGTGTCTCCCCGCGCCTGCTCTGGGGACATATAACTCACCGTGCCCATCACACGGCCTGTCTCGGTGAGTCCCCCACCCTCGGCGCCCCGGGCCAGTCCGAAATCGAGCACGCAGGCATGGGCGGAGCCATCCTCCGATCGGTCGAGCATCAGGTTGGCCGGCTTCAGATCACGGTGGACGAGACCCACTCGGTGGGCCGCGTGAACGCCCTCGCAGACCTCCACCATGTGGCGGAGCAGGGCCTCCAGGGAGAGGCTCGGCGCGGCCTTCTGCAGGGTCACCCCGCGGAGGAACTGCATGGCGATGTAGGGTTGGCCACGCCATTCCCCCACTTCATGGACCCGGCACACATTCGGATGATCGACTCGGGCCTGGAGCTGGGCCTCCTGGAGAAAGCGCCGGAGGAGGTCCGGGTCATCGCGCCGCAGGAGCTTCAGAGCCACTTCCCGGCGAAGGCGGGGATCCGTAGCCCGGAAGATGCGCCCCATGCCGCCCTCGCCGAGCAGCTCGAGGGATTCGAAGCGGCCCCAGCGGGAGAGGGTCCTGGCCCTAAACACGCCACCTTGCCTGAACCCTGCCGAGGCGGAGGTGCCGTCTGGGGGGGGGCCCGACTCGGGTTCCGCGGGCCCAATTCCCTCGGGATCCGGGTCGGCCCCGGTGGGCGATTGCGCCGTGATTTCGCAGGACCAGTGGCTCGCCCCGGCGCGCTCCAGGTCCGCCAGATCCTGTTCCAGCATCTGGCGATCAGCCTCGGACAAGCGCCCCGACCGGACCAGGCCGGCCAGGTTAGCCCCACGGATATCACCGGGTTCGAGCAACCCGCAGGCCACCGCCAGGGCAAGCGCCCGCTCCTCAGCCGTCGCCATGGTCACCTATGCCCACGTGTGTAACTCCTGTGTGAATGATCCATCGTGAGGCCAAGGCGGCCTCCAGAGAAGCTACCCTGGGTTGACCGGGGTGGAACCGAAGGTCAGACTGGCCTTGGCCCTGGTGCTTGCGCTGGGAAGGAGGTTTCGATGGGACGACAAGCCGACCTCTCTGAACCTCCGTCGAGTTGCGCCGCCCGCTGAGGCGGCCATTCCCCGCTCTTCAGAATCTGCCCCCTGAACGGGATGACGGCCCGCCCCTGCGCGCTGCATCCGCACCTCCGGACCGGCCATGATGCACCGCTTTCTCGACACCATGTGGGGACAGGCCAACGCCCTTTTCGCGCCCCTGCGCCGACGGCGTTGGGTAGATCTGCTCCTCGTCGCCGCAGCCTTCGGCATGCTCTACGGCCTCATCCTCCTGGGCCGCCAGTGGACCGACATCCAGCGGCCCGTGCTGGAGATCGACCTGTCGCCCTGGGCCCTGCCCAAGTACACCTTCTTCTCCATGATGCGGGGGCTGACGGCCTACCTGATCTCGTTCTTCTTCACGCTCATTTATGCCTACTGGGCCGCCAAGGACGCCCGCTCGGAACGGCTGCTGGTGCCCCTGCTGGACATCCTCCAGAGCATCCCGGTGATGACCTTCATCGTGCCGTTGATGCTCGCGTTGGTGGCGGCCTTCCCCCACAGCAACGTGGGCATCGAGCTCACCGCCGTCATCGCCATCTTCACAGGCCAGGCCTGGAACATGACCTTCAGCCTCTACCACTCGCTGAAGAGCGTACCGGCAGAGCTGCACGAGGCCGGCACAGTCTATCGGTTCAACTGGTGGCAGAGGTTCAAGTGGGTCGAGCTGCCCTTCGCCACCACGGGCCTGGCCTGGAACAGCATGATGAGCATGGCGGGCGGTTGGTTCTTCCTCATGCTGGTGGAGGCCTTCAAGCTGGGAGACAAGGATTTCCGCGTACCGGGCCTGGGCTCGTACATGAGCATGGCGGTGGAACGCGGCAATGTCCGGGCGCAGCTCTTCGCGGTCGCGGCGATGATCCTCATGATCGTATTGCTGGATCAGGTGCTGTGGCGGCCCATCGTGGTGTGGGCCCAGCGGTTCCGCATCGAGGATACCGTCCAGAACGCCGATTCCCAGAGCTGGTTCCTCAACCTCATCCGCCGCTCCCGCCTCATCCGGCGGTGGGATCGCTGGCGCGCGAAGCGACGGCGGAACCGGCAGCATCGCCATCCCGTTCGGAAGCGGATTCCAGTGGAGGGTGGCGTCGATCGGGCGGCCCATGCTGCTCCCTGGCTGTCCATGACCGCCCTAATTGTCCTCTCGGGCTTCCTGGTCCTGGGAGGATTCGGCGTGTTCCACCTCTTGCATCAGCTCCCTTCCAGTAGCTGGTGGACCCTCCTCAAGGCCGCCGGCCTGACCCTGTCACGGGTGATGGCGTCCATCCTCATCGGGCTTTGCTGGACCCTGCCCGCGGGTCTCGCCATCGGACTCTCCCAGCGGTTGTCGCGCATCTTCCAGCCCATCGTCCAGGTGGCGGCCTCCTTTCCCGCGCCCATGCTGTTCCCAGTGGTTGTCGCCGTCCTGGCTTCCCTCAAGATCGGCCTGGGCTGGGGCAGCATTGTCCTCATGTTGCTGGGAACCCAGTGGTACATCCTGTTCAACGTGATCGCCGGTGCCAGCGCCATCCCCAGCGACCTCCGGGAAGTGGGGACCGCCTTCGGCTTCAGCCGCTGGCAGCGCTTCCGCAACCTCTACCTGCCGGCGATCTTCCCCTACCTGGTGACTGGCTGCCTGACGGCCGCCGGGGGCGCCTGGAATGCGAGCATCGTGTCTGAGTACTACAACATCAGTGGACCCACGTTGCAGACTTTTGGCCTCGGCGCCATTGTGAGCCAGGCTGGAGAGCAACGGGATTTCCCCCTGCTGGCCGCCTCCACCCTGGTCCTTGCCGCAACGGTAGTGCTGTTCAACCGTCTGGTCTGGAAACCGCTCTACAAGATCGCCGAGACCCGCTATTCCCTGTCGAAGTGAGGGCTCCATGCTGCACTCCATTCACGCCAATCACGAAGTCATCTGCGAGCTGAAGGGCATCCAGAAGTCCTTCAACCGGGACACCGGCCAGCCCCTGCGGGTGCTGGAGGACATCAATCTGGATGTCCGCGCCAACGAGGTGGTCTGCCTCATCGGGCCGTCCGGTTGCGGGAAGTCCACCATCCTCCGTATCTTCGCCGGCCTGATCCAGCCCACCAAGGGGAAGACCTTCTACCACGGCGAGAAGATGGAGGGACTCAATCCGGGCGTGGCCATCGTCTTCCAGAACTTCGCCCTCTACCCGTGGATGACGGTGGAGGCCAACGTGAAGACCGTGCTCCAGGCCCAGGGGCTGGATGAAGCGACCATCAAGGCCAAGGCCCATCGGGCCATTAGCCTGGTGGGGCTGGAAGGCTTCGAGGAAGCCTATCCCCGGGAGCTCTCTGGCGGCATGAAGCAGCGCGTGGGCATGGCCCGCGCCCTCAGTGTGGATCCCGAGATCCTCTTCATGGACGAGCCCTTCAGCCATGTAGATGCACTTACGGCGGAGGGCCTCCGGGCTGAAATCCTCGACATCTGGGACGATGCCGAGCGCAATCCGTCCTCCATCCTGATGGTGAGCCACGACATCAAAGAAGTGGTCTACATGGCTGACCGCATCGTGGTGCTTTCAGCAAATCCCGGCCGCCTGCGCACCATCGTGGAGAACCCCCTGCCCCGGCCCCGGGACATGCGCAGTCCCGAGTTCCTCCGTCTGGTGGATCAGCTGCACGACATCATCACCAGCACGGAACTCCCGGACGTGGAAGTCACCGCTCCAGCGCCCAGCCTGCAGGACGATCTCGTGGAACCCCTGCCTCCGGCGCCCTCTTCGGACATCCTGGGCCTGCTGGAATACCTGGAGACCCAGGGTGGCACGGCGGACCTCTTCCAGGTGGCCGCCGCCACGCACGTGACCTTCGAAAAGATCCTCGCCTCCGTGAAGGGCGCCGAGATGCTCGACTTCGTGGACACCCCCAAGCGCCAGGTCGTCCTCACGACCCTGGGTCAACGTTTCGTTCGCGCCAACATGGACGATCGCAAGGACATCTGGAAGGCCCAGCTGTTGGAGCTGCGTCTGTTCCGCCTGGTCCAGGAACTTCTCGACCTGCACGAGGGCGAGCTGAAAGAAAGCGAGCTGCTCGCCGAACTGCAACAACGTCTGCCCATGGAAAACTCCGAGCAGACCTTCGACACCCTGGTCACGTGGGGCCGTTTCGGCGAGCTCTTCGCCTACCGCGAAGAACGCGGCGTCCTCACACCGGAGTAGGTCCAGCGCAGGCCCCACCGGACTACCGCCCCGATCGCACGCGACATTTAGTTGCGTGCTCCCGCTCCTCGCTCCGCTCGATCGTGGAGGGGGCCCCGTGGGGCCGTTTCGGCGAGCTCTTCGCCTATCGCGAGGAACGCGGCGTCCTGACTCCGGAGTAACCTTCCAGGTATCTCAGAACTGCGCGTGGAGCCGCAGGGCGTAGATGTCCACGGGCCCGCGGTCGCGGTTGTAGCCGGGATTCCAGATGCGCTGGACATCCAGGGTGGCGGTGAAGAACCGCCCCAGGGCGATGGCGTAGTAGGTCTCGAAGAGACGTTCCTGGCCATAGGTCAACCGCCCGTCCCCGAGCATGAAGCCCAGACCGCCCGCGGCGAGGTAGGCGCGATGCTCAGGTGAGAGGCCATCAAGGGTCATCGCGATTCCCAGCCGGTCCTGGGCACGGGACCAGGCGGTCCCCGCTAAAGAGAGGCCCGTGGCCAGCGATTGATCCACCTCGGTGAAGACCCAGGTCTCCGTGCGGCCATCGTTCCAGCCGGCCCGGAGGAAGGCTCCAAGGTCTGCGGTCAGGGCCTGGTCGGCACTGAGGCCCCAGCCGTACTTGATGCGGCCGGGCTGGCGCGTGGCGGTCACATCCGGCGCGAGAGGCGATTGCTGGAGGCTCTCCTGGTAGCTGCCCATGGCGGCGTGGTTGGCGTACCCAAGCAGCCGGACATGGCCTGCCTGGCCACCGATCTCATGGTCATGCTCCACCTCGATCACGTCCCCGTGGGCGCGGTCCACCTGATGGTCGAAGGACAGGCCGTTCGCCTTGGTGGGCACCAGGAAGCTGCCGGCGCGGAGGGCCCATTGGTCCCAGTACAGCTCGATTGCCAGGCCCCAGCTGTAGCCCCGGGTATCGGCTGGATAGTCCCAGGCGGCGGTATCCATCAGCGTCCAGTTGAAGAATTGGGTGCGGGGATCATGGGTGTAGGCATTGTTATCGAAGACATCCCCGAGGGCGATCTTGCCGGCCGTCATCACGAATCGGCGGCGGTCGTGCGATCCGGCTAGCTGGTTCTGGTCCGCGGCAACGGCTTCCGTGCCGCCACCAAAATTCCAGATCTGCCGCAGGAATAGGCGGGCGAGCGAGAGTTTCAGCTCTGAGCTGTCTACCCGGTAGATTTCACCGTTCGGCGCGGCGGCCAGACCCAGGACGTGACTGCAGCCCTGCCCTCCAGCCAGTTCGGGATTCACGTAGAACTCGGTGCCCTCCCAGAGGCGATGCCCCAGGAACAGCGTGGAGGTGAAGGAATTGCGGACCTCCTTGCGGGACTCGAAGCTGTTGTCGCCGGCATAGGGAGAAGCAAAGGCGCCGTGCCCTTGGGTGATGGTGGTCGCCTGGCCGTGGAAGCTCCAGGTCTCGGGGACGGGATCGCTGGTCTGGCTCCGGAGAGGACTGGAGAATGCCAGGAAGGTGATGGGGAGCAGCAGGGCGCGGAACAGGGTCCGATGGATGCGCATGGGAACACCGTGGCATAAAGAGAAGGCGGGACGGTGACGGGGCCGTGACGGCCCCGGAACGGGGATGCGGGGGCAGGCAACGCCACCAAGACCCCACGCCACCGCCAGTCAGACCCTCAGGATCAGCCCGGGAAACGCTAGGCCAGGTGGGCGCTGCTCGACGGAGGTTCAGCGATCACGGACAGCAGCTTCATCGCAACCTCCTTCCCGGCAACCTTGAGAGGATACCGGCGGGGGCCGAAGTTGTCCCGGCTGGAAGACCGCGCAGACGATCTGGATCAGCGAGCTTCCAGCGCCGGAGGCGTGAAGGCGCAGATCGCGATGCCGGCCAGGACCAGCAGCGCGCCCAGCCCCTGGAGTGGCTTCACCGACTCGGACAGCAACAGCCAGCCGAGGATGATGGTGGCCACGGGCTGGGTCATGAGGCCCATGGCGCCCAGGTTCATGGGCACATGGCCCAGGCCCCAGGTAATGAACCACCAGGCCACCACCTGGACGAGTACGCCCAGCCCCAGCAGTGCCCACCAGGACCTGGCCAAGTAGCCAGTGAAGGCTTCTCCCTGGGCCCAGCCCAGGACGCCGAAGAGCACCGTGCTGCAGAGCACCACCCAGAACAGGGCCTCAGGGGCGCTGAGTTCCTGCCGGGCCCGTCCCAAGGCCAAGGTGAAGGCTCCGTAGGCCAGGGAAGCGAGGGCGCCCAGCAGTTCCCCCAGACCGGAGCCCCAGCGCGCGCCCTTGGCCAGCCCCAGCACCAGGGCCCCGGCCAGGGCCAGGAGCACTCCCGCCCAGAACCGGCGGCGCAACCGGGCCCCCAGCCAGAGCACGGACACCACGGCCACCCAGATGGGCGCCAGGGTGACCAGGAGGGTGGCGTTGGCGGCGCTGGTGTGGTGGAGGGCCGTGTGCCAGCCCCAGAGGTCCAGCACGAAGCAGCCCCCGGCGATCAGGGCCCAGAACCGGGCCCGGCCCGTGGCCGGACGACCCGTTCCACGGGCCATCCAGGCCACGAAGGGCAGCGCGATCAGCATGCGGTAGAAGCCCACGGCCAAGGGCCCGGCGGGTGAGGCCCAGCGCACCAGCATGGCCGCGAACCCCAGCAGCGAGGCGCCCAGGATCAGGGCGCCGAGCCCTCGCGCATCCGCAGCTTCCCGGTTGCTCATGGGAGCGGCCCCGTCGACGTCACTCCGCCAGGGCCTCAGCCACCTTGGCCACCAGGGCCGAGGCCTCCACCGGCTTCAGCAGGAAGCCGGAGATGCCCATCAGCTGCAGGCGCTGCAGGCTGATGTCGTCGCGATGGGCCGACACCACCAGGATGGGCAGTTCCCGCAGGGCGGCATCTTCCCGGCAGGCCCGGACCAGGCTCTCTCCGGGGCATTCGGGCATGAGGAAATCCGCCACGAGCAGGTCCACCGGGGTCTCCCGGAGCACCTTCAGCACCTCGAACAAGGAGGTCGGCTCCACCTCGATCGTATCGTGGCCCTTGGCACGCAGGGCCCCGGCCGCAAAGGCCCGGACCAGACGGCTGTCATCCACGATGGCGATGCGGGACATGGCAACTCCTCAGCTCTCATCGTCCGCCAGAAGCGGGAGATCAACAATGGGTGGAGATTAGTTCGCCCAGCGGGAGACCTGTTCCCACACATCCTCATCCTGGGCGGGACCATTGAGCAGGATGGCGAATACACGCACCTGCCCATCCAGGGTCTGCAGGTAGCCACAGAGGCTGGTGACGCGGTCCAGATGGCCGGTCTTCACGCGCACCCGGCGCGTGAGGTTGGCGTCCTTCACCCTCAGCTTCCAGGGTTCGCCCCCGATGATCTTCAGGGAAGAAACGAACTCGGGCCCTACTTCAAAGTCGTGGTAGGCACCCCGCAAGATGATGGCCAACGTGCGGGCGGACAGGCGATTGTCCTTGCTGAGCCCAGATCCATCCGTGATACACACGGCCTCCGGCCCCAGGTTGAAGGACGTGCGGTAGAACTCCTGGATCCGTTTCACGCCCCGGGGCCAGGAGCCCGCGCCAAATTCTCGGACCAGCATCTCGATCATGAAGTTGTTCGACCACTTGTTGATGTCCACCACCAGAGACCGCATGGGGGGTGAGGTCCAGCTCAGGAGCTTGCGAGGCGTCCCTCCTCCTTCGGCCCTGCCCTCGACGGTGATGCCCACCTCCTGGAGGATCCGGTGGATGGTCTCCCGGGACTGGCGTTCCGGATCCTTCACCATGTGGCCATCCTCATCCCGGTTGAAGTTCACCGAGAGCGGCAGCACGGGCGGGAGGGTGTTCTCCGACGTGTTCTCCCACCCCCGGGGCTCCCGCTGGCCGTCGAAGGCGCTCTGGTCCAGGCGGATGCTCCCCGTGACGCGCTGGAGCCCCTGCTTCCGGAGAGTCTGGGCCAACCTCCAGATGCGCTCACTGGTGAGGAGGGGATCCCCGCCGCCCTTGAAGACGAGATCACCCAGCACCACCCCGTCCTTCAGGTCCCCCCAGACCTCAGTTTCCAGGGTGAAATCGGGCTTCAGCGTCTTGAGCAGGGCATAGGTCGTGACGGCCTTGGTGGTGCTGGCGGGCACCAGCGCCAGGTCATCGTGGTGGCGTTCCAGGGCCTTCCCGGTGGCGGCGTCCCATAGTCCCGCAGACACCGTAATACCCCGCCCCTCCAACCGCCGCGCCCAACCCTGGACATTCTGGGCGTACAGGGTCATGCCCGAAACGAGGAGGACAGTCACGGCTTTCCAGGGCACCCTTACTCCTTCGGCGTGGCAGGTGCGGCGGCGGGGGTGTTCGTGGCAGGTACGTTCACGGCATTGCCCGCCTTGGGCAGGCCGGCAGCATTCCCCACCGCATCCGGGACACCCAGCAGGTTCTGCACCGCGCTGAACTGCCAATCCCGCACCAGCTCCTTCTTCTGGTAGATGTGGATGCCGTTGACGAGGCTTTTGCTCCGCACGCCGACGATGGGAAGCCCTTCCTTGTTGCCGGAGGCGCCAGGCTGAACCTGGGTGATGTAATCCCATTCCCCATCGGCGGTCATCGGATCCTTGTATTTCTGCCGGAGGATGCGGGGTCGCACCTTCATCAATTCTTCGAGATCGGTGGGATACCGTCCGGTCTTCGTCGAGTAGGTCTGGAGGGCGGCGGCCAGGGCTTCTCCCCGGAAGATCAGCTCGGACTCATTCTCCCGCTGCACCTCGGCCCGCACGTCCGGGGCTGTCTTCATGAGCATCAACCCCATCACCACAGCCATGGCCAAGGCCAGGGCCATAGTGAAGCCACGCTGGGATCGGACGAAGAGCATTGAAGACTCCAGGGGCAGGGTACTACCCTCCCTCACCCTTTCGTGTCATGAGCTGGGAAAAGGCTTCCACAATCCTGGGATCGAACTGGGATCCGGCTTCGTTCTGTAGCTCCCTCAGCACCTGGTGGTAGCCCTTGGAGCGCCGGTAGCCCTTGCCGCTGGTCATCACCTCATAGGCCTCGATCAGGCCGATGATGCGGCTCCCCATGGGGATGGCCGTTTCCATCAGGCCCTCCGGGTAGCCCCGTCCATCCCAGCGTTCATGATGATGCCGGATGATCTTCACCACTTCAAAGGGGAAGCGCAGATCCTTCAGGAACACCGCCGCCAACTCGGGGTGGTTGCGGATCTTCTTCACTTCCTCGGCATTCAGGTCCGCCTTGCTCAGCATGGCCGGGTCCAGCATCAGCAGACCGACATCGTGCAGGATGGCGGCAATGCTGACGGCCTCCACCTCCTCGGTGGAAAGCTCGAGACTCAGCGCCAGGTCCCGCGCCAACCGGGCCGTGGCGAGGCTGTGGGGCCGGAGGCTCGGCAACCGGCTTTCGCTGGACTGGAGGATCCGGTGGCTCACGGACAGGAAGGCATGATGGTAGCGCTCGTGGAGGCGCGCCTCCTGCAGATGGAGGCCCAGGATGCGACCCAGCTTCTGGATGACTTCGATCTCGGAGATGGAGAAGGAATGCTCTTCCTGACGGAACACCATCAACAGATCGTGCCCGTGTGGCGTCTCGTTGAGCAGGAGCGGGAGGTAGGTCGAGAAAGCCCCCTGGATCTCGGCCGATTCGGCCAAGTCGACGTGGGTGATGAGGCGAAGATCCTCCTCCATTACCCTCGGCAAGTGGAAGGTGGCATGGGCGAGGATCTGCTGTTGCAGGTCCGGCGACAGGGGCAGGATGCTGTAGGCGAGGATGGGCCGGATCTCCTCGGGATCCTCGATCCAGAGGGCCACCGCCGAGGCGGTGAGGATCTGGCTCAGCAGCCCCGCGATCTCCCAGAAATAGGCTCTCTGTTCGGGGAGCACCATCCCGCGTTTCCGTTCGGGATTTGGGGGTTGGGGAGCCACCCAGCCACTGAGGGTGCGATCCGACTCCCAGGGCAGCGCCGCGTAGCCGTCCCGACCACTTGGAAAGCCGTACATCCGCTCCTGCGCAGAGGGGCCGGTCGAGGGGAGGTGGAATTCCTGCGTCCGCTGGGGTGGTGTCGTCACCAGGGCGGGCGGCAGCAGACGTTCGGCCGCGGGCACTTCGTCAATGACCGCGGCGGCTCTGGGCAGGCCAGGAGGCACGGGACTTGGCGCCAGGACCGGCTCAGGGGCGGGCGGGTCCGGAACATGGGGCGACAGCGACACCTGGTCAGGCCGGGGGGTCGAGCCATAGAGCCGGAATTCCCGCAGCGCCTGGACCAGATCCCCACAGATGGCCAAGGTGGGCGGTTCGTCGCGTTCCACTTCAAAGGTGCCACCCTTGATACGGTCCCGTTGGATCAGCAGCCCCACCCATTCGCCTGCCAGATAAACGGGCGTGATGAGATACCTCGGCCACTCGCCGCCCTGGCCGAAGGTCGCCAGCTCGGGCAGTTCGGCCGCGTCGTTCACCACGAAGGAGCGCCGGACATGCTGCGCCCGCACCAGCAGGGGGTGATCCGAAGGAATGGTCACTGGCGGCCGCGTGCCCCGGGGCCAGCCATAGAAGCTGACCACTTCAAAGGCTTCCTGTCCAGGCGTCCTCAGGTAGAGAGCCCCTTTGGTGCTGCCCACTTCCTCCAGGCAGCGGTAGAGCACCTGGGAGCAGCGATTGGCGAGGGCCTCGCCAAGAATTAGACTGGAACTGGACATGGGTAAGAGGATCCTGGTCGAAGGGAGCGGAAGCCCCATGATGGCAGAGCCGCGGGGAGACGATCCAGCGAATCGCCCGCCAGGAAGCACGCTTTTTTCGCGCTGGAGCTTGCCTTTCCTCAGGTCTGCACGGGTGGAAGCTGGAGGCTGGGCACCTGGAAGTTCCGCTCAGCCCAGCGGGTCAGCCCCGCCAGCTGGCTGCCATGCCCGCATTCGGCCAGAGGCGAGTTCAGAACCCGGAGTCGGGCCACCACCGCCAGCCAATCCACGGGCAGGGTCACCGAAGCCAGGCCCTCGTCCCAGGCTTCAAGGCCAGTCGAGAGCAACCGGCCGTCGAAGTGGGAGATCAAGGGGAAGGCCGGCGCGACGGGTCCCGCGGCCCCCATCCGTCGCGAGATGGCCGGGAGCAACGCCGCCATGTGGGGGCCGTGCAGCGGGTGTCGGACCGGCAGCAGTCCCACCTTGAACGCCGTGGGCCGGAGGGCGTCCACCAGAGGCTCCAGCTCGTCCACGGGTCCCGAGACCGTGAACTGCGCCTGGCCATTGCGGTTCGAGAGCACCAGAGCCGGATGGGCGAGCAGGATCTTCCGCACTTCCAACTCCGGCATACCGATGACAAAGGCCATGCCCATGGGCCGGTCCGCGAAGGCAGCTTCGCTCGTGTCCTCCACGGCGGATAGCAGGTCCAGCACGGTCTCGATGGAAACGACCTCCGCCGCCACCAGGGCTGAGTAGAATCCCATGCTGTGCCCGGCCGCCGCCACCGGAAGGGGCAGCCCCGCTTCGCGCCAGGCGCGGAACACCCCCACGGAGTGGGCCAACACCGCATAAGGCGCATGGCGCTGGAACCGGAGTTCCGCCAGGGGCCCTTCCGCCATCAGGCGCCGGAGTGGATAGCCCGTGTGGACTTCGGCTGCCCGCACCGTGTCCGCCCAGGCCCCGTGGGCTTCCCAACCCGCGGACATACCCACAGCCTCAGTACCCTGGCCGGGGAAGAGGAGGACGGAGGGGCGGGTCTGCATGCCTTCAGCATAAATCTAGTACTGTTTCCGGATGACTTCCGAGAAACGTTGGCAGGATGTGGCCTGGCACGAGCGCCGCTCCTACTGGGAGCTGGCGGAAGGTGAGCGCAGCAACCTGCGGGAGGCCCTTGAGCGGGAAGCCGCCAGCCTAGCCCGGCACGCGGACCAGTCCCTGGAGGACTACGCCAACTTCCCTGGCACACTGGATGGCCAGCTGGTCAATGGCGATGTGCTGGCCACGCTGCTGCCCAGCCTGCGGCGCAACCCCACCCAGGGCTATGAAGCGCTGGAGGATCCCGCAGGCCGCGCGGCGGTGCACCTGAACGCCCTGGGCAAGCGCCTGCGGGATCGGGCCCTGGCCTACGCCCGGGGCGAGCCCGTGATCATCTTCATGGGCGGCCAGGCCACGGGCAAGACCACGGGCGCCCTGGCCCTGGGGCCGGCCTTTGGCGCCGTATTCGACGCGCCCCACACCGATCCCGAAGGCGTCGCCTTCCTGCTGGGCCGCATCCGGCGGGCGGGCTGTGGGGAAGTCCATCTCGCCTACACCGACCGCGCCCCCGAAGGTTCCCTGAAGGCCATGCTGGCCCGCTCCGAACGCGAGGGCCGCTACGTGCCCCTGCACCGCATGGCCCGGGCCCATGCCTGGGCGCCCTTCACCTTCCTGGGCTTGGCCCCGCGGGTAGGCCGCAGTCTACAGCTCTACCACGTGCGGGTGGACGAGGAGGGGCCGGGCCGCATGACCGAAGGTCGGGAGGCTTTGGCCAGTGTGCGGGCCAAGCCCAAAGCCGTCGAATCTGTGGTTGCCTACCAGCTCCAGACCGCTTACCTTTCTCTTCTAAGGAATCCCACCCATGACCCCCAAGCCTGGTACCCGCGAGATGTGCTCGCAGGACTCAACCGAACGCTCGACGCCTGGCGCCGAAGCGAGGCCGACCATCTCCTTCGCCGATTTTGCGAACCTCTGGCAGAACGAGGTGCCGAAGGTGATCCAGGCCCATGAGGAGCACCGTCAGGAAGTGCGGCGGAACCTGGGGCTGGCGTAGGCTGAATTCGCTGTGCGAATTCAGTAAGAAAAGAAGTCTTCCGGATTCGCACAGCGAATCCCCTACTGAATCTGCGCAGCAGATTCAGCGTTCCCGGTACCCCATCACCACCAGCAGGCACGGCCCCCCCGCGATGACGGACAGCCCCAGGGATTCCGCCGTACGGATGGCGGCCTCGTTCTCGGCGCCGGGCTGCATCCAGATGTGCGTCACACCCGCGGCCGCGGCTTCGCACACCACCCGCTCCGTGATGGCGGGTGGCGTGATCACCGAGATGGCCTTGGGCTGCACGGGCAGCGCTGCCAATGAGGGATAGGCCTTGAGTCCCTCGACCTCCGCCGCCCTCGGATTGATGGGATAGACCTCCTTCCCATGCTGCTGATAACAGCGCAGCACCTTGTTGCCGTACTTCGAGCGGTCCACGCTGGCGCCCACCACGGCGAAGGGGCCCGAGGCCAGAAAGGACTGGGTACGCTCAGAGATAGACATGGACATAGGCACCTCCAGGAAAAACATCACCCACAGATTTCACAGATAGCACAGATTCAAACGAAAAAAATCTGTGGGAATCAGCGGAATCTGTGGATAAGAAGTCTGTGTTTCTTGGTGCGGGACTACGCCAGTGACTGAATGGCCCGCACTTTCATCTCGCCCCGCAGGGTCTCCACGGCCTCGCAGGCGGCGAGGGCGGCGCTGAGGTTGGTGAGGCAGGGGATCTTCAGGCGCAGGGCCTCCTTGCGGATGGACCCTTCGTCGAAGAAGGCGTCGCGGCCCAGGGGCGTGTTGATGACCCACTGCACCTCGCCGTTCTTCAGCAGGTCCACCGCGTTGGGCCGGCCCTCGTTCACCTTGAAGATGCGGCGCACCTTGAGGCCCACGGACTCCAGCGTCCGGGCGGTGCCCTCCGTCGCGCAGAGGCCGAAACCCAGTGACACCAGCTTGTGGGCCAGCTCCGGAAGCCGCGCCTTATCCGCGTCGTTTACCGTGAGGAACACCGTGCCCGACAAGGGCAGCGGGATGCCTGCCGCCAGCAGGGCCTTGGCGTAGGCCTCGCCGAAGGTGTCACCGATGCCCATGACTTCGCCCGTGCTCTTCATCTCGGGACCCAGCACCGGATCCACGCCGGGGAACTTGGCGAAGGGGAAGACCACACCCTTCACCGAGACCGCGCGGGGCACACCATCCGTGACGCCCTGAGCTTTCAGGCTCTGGCCCAGACCGATGCGGGCGGCCACGCCCGCCCAGTCCACGCCCGTGGCCTTGCTCACGAAGGGCACCGTGCGGCTGGCCCTGGGGTTGGCCTCCAGGCAGTAGGCGATGCCATCCTTCACGGCGAACTGCAGGTTCATGAGGCCCAGCACGCCCAGGTCCAGGGCCAACCGGCGCGCGTAACCCCTCACGGCTTCCAGGATCTCATCAGGCACGCCCAGGG
>CAIYNT010000229.1 GCA_903927605.1 uncultured Holophagaceae bacterium | reverse complement strand
CCGCGTTCAACTCGAACAGGGTGTAGTAGCCCTCGCTGAACTTCTGGACTTCGTAGGCCAGCTTCTTGCGGCCCCACTTGTCGGTCTTGAGCAGTTCGCCACCCTGCTCGGCGATGATCCCCTCGTACTGCTTGACGAGCTCATCCGATTGCTCGTCCGTCAGCGTAGGGGAGGCGATGAAGATGGTCTCATAGCGACGCATCTGTCCTCCTTGTGGATATGAAGCCCCCTTGTGGATTCCAGGGAGCAAGGAAGAGCCCTCCAGCGGAGGACGCGAAGGAACAGTTTCGCGTGAAAAGGCCGGAAGATCAAAGGAAAAGCTGGAGTCACTCCTCCCAGAACGCCGCCGGATTGACCTTGTCAGACAGGGTGTCCAGGTTCCCCGTGTTCGCCAGTAAGTCGAGAAACTGCGAGAAGGGGGCGTCCAGGGAGGCAATACGGTCCCATTCGGGATCCGTCCAGGGCTCCAGCACAAAATCGACGAGGGGACGCTGGAAGGGGCCGATGCCCAGGCGCAAGCGGGCGACGTCCTGGGTCCCCAGGGAATCAAAAATGGATCGTAGCCCGTTGTGTCCGCCGTCTGAGCCATTCATCCGGAAGCGGCCCGTCCCCAGGAGGAGGTCCTTGTCGTCGTGGAGAAGCACCAGCCGCCGGGGGTACAGGCCCACGGCCGCCGCCTGGGCACAGGCCTCGCCGGAAAGGTTCATGTAGGTCGTGGGCACCAGCGCTTGCAACTGAGCCGTCAGCGGGTAGAGCGTTCCAGAGGGGAAGCGTTTCCTCGGAGCTGGCGCAAGGTCCCGGTCCGCCATCCAACGCTGGAGCAGAAGGCGGCCGAGGTTGTGGCGGGTGTCCTGGTATTCCGGTCCAGGGTTTCCTAGGGGTACAAGGGTCCACATGGTTCAGATGAAGCTATCAGCTGTCGGCCCTCAGCTCTCAGTAAAGCCCAAAAGCGGGCACCACCCGGCGCCCGCTTTTGATAGCTGATGGCCGATAGCTGAAAGCCAAAAACCTACTTCTTCTCGTCCTTCTTGCCCTTCTTGGCCACTTCGGGCTCGGCGGCAGCAACCACAGGGGCGGCGACTTCTTCCTCGGCGGCCTTACCGTGGACGGAGCAGACAACCTGGTGGGCATCACCGGTGAAGACGATGTTGGAACCGAGGGTGAGCTGCTCGAAGCGGATGCTGTCACCCACGGCCAGGTTGGAGATGTCCACGTCGATGTGGGCGGGGATGATGCTGGGCAGGCATTCGATCTCGATCTCGCGGTGGGCGAAGTCGAGCACGCCGCCCATGCTCTTCACGCCAATGGAGGTGCCGACCAGGCGCACAGGCACTTTGACGCGCACTTTGAGGGTCATGTCCACGCGCATGAAGTCGACATGGCGCAGGCGGCTGGTGATGGGATCGCGCTGCAGGTCCTTGATGATGACGTGGCGCTTGATGTCCGTGCCTTCGCGCTGAAGGAACATCACGGAGTTCATGCCGGCATCGCTGGCAATTACGCGGGCCACGACCTTGGGGCTGATGGCGATGGCAACGGGGGCTTCGTTCAGGCCGTAGACCACGGCGGGGATCATGCCGCTCTTCTTGAGGTCGCGGATGGCAGCCTTGCCAAAGGTATCGCGTTTGGAGACGACCAGAACTTCCTGGGACATGTTGTTCCTCCTACCTGGCAGCCAGATGCTGCCCTCTCGTTGGGATGGGTCCGGGCGGACCGCTCAAGCCCTCCCCGTGGAGGGCCGAACCATCGATTTTGCCCGAACAACCCTCGAAAACAAAGGAAGATCTTCGGACTGAGCAGCTCATCACCTGTACCATCAGTCTGTTACACCAAGACGCTAAGATCCCCAATCAGAGGTTTCTCCGTGTTCCATCCCATCCCGCGCCCCGAGGAGCTGCTCAACCGCGAGTTGAGCTGGCTGGATTTCAATGCCCGGGTCATGGAGGAGGCCGAGGATTCCACCGTACCGCTGCTGGAGCGGGTGAAGTTCCTCAGCATCGTGTCCAGCAATTGGGATGAATTCTTCATGGTTCGGGTGGCAGGCATCTGGCGGCAGATCGACGCTGGTATCACCCAACCGGGACCGGATGGCCTGACCCCCCGCCAGCTGCTGGAGCGGGTGTCTTCCAGGATCCACGACTACTCTGCCCGGCAGCACGAACTGTTCCATGCCATCCTCGAACCTCAACTGGAAACCGCCGGCATCGCCATCCTGGATCCTCGAAACCTGGACGGGGCTCAGAGCGTCTTCACCCTGGATTACTTCGAGCGGAGCCTGCTGCCCCTGATCACGCCTCTGGCCGTGGACACGGGCCACCCTTTCCCCCGCCTGGGTAACCGGGCCCTGGTGCTGGTGGTGGAACTGGAGCCAGACGAGGACCTGCTGGATGGAGACCTTCCGGCCTCAGAACTCTCCTTCATCCACGTGCCCACAGGCCTGGCCTCGCGCTTCCTGCGGGTACCCTCAACCTCGGGCGCGCACGCCTTCGTGATGCTTGAGGATGTGGTGCGGCACCACCTGTCCCGGCTCTTCCTGGGTTACACGGTGAAGAGCTGTCATGCCATCCGCGTCACCCGCGACTCGGACCTGCCGGTGGAGGAGGATCCCTCCGAGGATCTCCTTAAGACCGTGGAGGAGAGCCTCCGCGATCGGCGCCGCGGCGCGGTGGTTCGTCTGCAGTACGAGCAGGGCCTTTCGTCCAAGGTATTGGACATGCTCATCGAAGAGATGGAGCTGAGCCCCGAGGACCTATACCCGTGCTCGGGCCTCACGGCCTTCTCAGACTTGATGCAGCTCTATGGACAGCTGGACCTGCCCAACTTAAAGGACACCCCGCTGCCACCCCTGCCTGTTCCCCAACTCGACCAGGTGGGCAGCATCTTCGACGTCATCTCCCGCAACGACATCCTGCTGAACCATCCTTACCAGAGCTTCGACGACAGTGTGGTCCGTTTCGTTCGCGAGGCGGCGGAGGATCCGAAGGTCCTCGCCATCAAGATGACCCTGTACCGCGTAACGGCCAACAGTCCCGTGGCCGCGGCCCTGGAACGCGCGGCCGAACGGGGCAAGCAGGTGGCCGCCATCGTGGAGCTGCGGGCCCGCTTTGACGAAGCCGCCAACATCGCCTGGGCCAGACGCTTGGAAAAGACCGGAGCCCACGTGGTCTATGGCCTTCCCAATCACAAGATCCACTGCAAGGCCTGTCTGGTGGTCCGCCAGGAGGCCAGCGGCATCAAACGCTACTGCCACCTGGGCACGGGCAACTACAACGAACGCACCAGCCGCCTCTACTCGGATGTGGGCCTCCTCACGGCGCGGCCCGAATTCGGCGAGGACCTCTCGAACCTCTTCAACATGCTCACGGGCTACACCCGGCCACCGAGATTCCACCGCCTCCTGCTGGCGCCCCAGCACCTGAAGAAGGCCCTCAAGGCGCGCATCCAGCGCGAAATCGGCCATGCCCGCGAGGGCAGGACCGCCCGCATGGTGCTGAAGATGAATGCCCTGGTGGATCCCCAGCTCATCCAGATGCTCTATGAGGCCAGCCGGGAGGGTGTGAAGGTGGACCTCATCGTGCGGGGAACCTGCTGCCTGCGGCCCGGTGTGCCCGGGTTGTCGGAGAACATCCGCGCCTTGTCCATCATCGACCGCTTCCTGGAGCATGCGCGAATCTACCATTTCGCCAACGACGGCCAGCCGGAGACTCTCCTATCCAGCGCCGATCTCATGCCTAGAAACCTCGACCGCCGGGTGGAGCTGGCCTTCCCCCTGGTGGACCCGCTCCTGGCGGCTCAGGTCATGGAGATGGTCGAACTGCAGCTGCACGATACGCTGAAGGGTCGGGTCCTGGGATCCGAGGGCGAAGTGATCCGTTGTGGTTTCGACTTACAGGACCCACCCCTCCGCAGCCAGCTCCGCATCTACGAGCACACCCTGCTGGCCAGCGGCGTGGGCGCTCTGACCCAAAAACTGGGGCCCCTGGATCCGGACATCTGAGTTCTCGAGTTTTGCCTCGGCCGGCCCGTGTCAAACTGGTGGGCTGGAGACATGCATGACTAAAATCAGTCGAGCCGCCCTGTTTGAAGCCCTGAACGCGTACACCGTCCCGGGAACCAATGCCAACTTGGCCACCCTCAAGGCGGTGAAAGGCATTGATGTGACAGAGGGCAAGGTGACCGTGCTGCTCCAGCTGCTGGACGCCTATCAGGATCGCGTCCAGGGGATCAAGCAGGCCCTTGAAGCCCTGATCCTCGAGCAGCCAGGAGTGACTGCGGTCGAGATCGAAATCGGCTGGGAGAAGATGGCCCAGGTGGCCTTCAAAAACCTCATTCCCGGCATCAAGCGCTGCGTGGTGGTGGGGTCA
Source organism: uncultured Holophagaceae bacterium (assembly GCA_903927605.1). The sequence goes on along the minus strand of CAIYNT010000229.1, from coordinate 29,635 downwards.
GGCAAGGGCGGGGTGGGGAAGAGCACCGTCACCGTGAACCTGGCCATAGCCATGGCCCAGCAGGGTCTGAAGGTGGGCCTGCTGGACTCCGACATCTATGGTCCCTCCATCCCCATGATGCTGGGGCTGAAGGACTCCCCCCTGGCCACTCCCGAGGGCAAGATCCTGCCACTGGATGCCTTTGGGGTGAAGGTCATGTCCATGGGCGTGCTCATCGAGGAGGATCGGCCCGTCATCTGGCGCGGCGCCATGCTCAACAAGGCCCTGCAGCAGTTCCTGGGGGATGTGGCCTGGGGCGACCTGGATGTGCTGTTCATCGACCTGCCGCCAGGCACCGGGGACGTTCAGCTCACGCTGATTCAGAATGCCCAGGTGGATGGTGCGGTCATCGTGAGCACACCCCAGGACGTGGCCTTCCTCGATGCGAAGAAAGCCATCGGCATGTTCGGGACCGTGAAGGTGCCCATTGTGGGCATCATCGAGAACATGAGCAGCTTCATCTGCCCCGGCTGCGGCAAAGAGACCCAGATCTTCGGGCATGGAGGCGTGAAGGCCGCGGCGGCGCGCATGGATTTGCCCTTTCTCGGCGAGGTACCCATCGACCTGGCTATTCGCGAGGGTGGCGATAGCGGCCAGCCTCTCATGGTGGCCCATCCGGACAGTCCCCAGACCAAGGTGTTTCAGGAGATGGCAGACACCCTCAAGGGCGTGTTGAAGCTCTGAGAAGCGTATCTGGCCGCGGACCGGCCTCTGGCGGGTACACTCAAGCATGGCCAAGCCGCAGATCCCCGAGACCCTTGCTCCGGATCTTCTGGAGCGCCTGCGCGCGCGCTTCCATCCCTGGGAACTCATCAAGGACTGGGGTCTCACCATCGAGTCCGCCACGCCGGGGACGGCCAACATGCGCCTGGTCCCCACGAAGGCCGTCATCAATGGCTCTCGTGGGACCGTGAACGGTGGGGTCCTGGCCACCATGGCCGACATGGTGGGGGCCTTGGCCCTCAGCACTGCCTTCGATGGCGCCATGCCCTTCGCCACGTCCGATCTGCACATCCGCTACCTGGAACCCGCCAAGGGCGAGGTAATGGGGGAGGGCCGGGTGATCCGCTTCTCTGGTCGGGGGGCGGTCCTCGAGTGTCGCCTCTCCTGCGGTGGCCACCTGGTGGCGCTCTGCACGGCCTACTTCGCCATCAAGTCCGGGATCGGTGGTTGACATGCGCCTTCCCGCCCCATTCCCGAAGGTTCCGGACGACCAGGCCGACGCACCGCTCCGACGACTGAGGTACGCCCTGGTCCTGCTGGGCGCGGTGATCCTGGCCGGGGGCCTGGGCTATCACGTGCTGTCGAAACTGGATGTCCTCGACAGCTTCTACATGGCCATCACGACCCTGTTCACAGTGGGCTTCCGGGAACTGGGCGAGGTCAATGCCCGGACGAAGATCTTCACCATCTTCTACCTCATCATCGGCCTGGGCGTGGCCACCTACGCCATCTCGAATCTCACCGCCCTGCTCCTCGAGGGCGACCTCCGGGGCTATCTCATGGAGCGCCGCATGCAGAAACGCCTAGACGAACTCAAAGACCACGTCATCGTCTGCGGCTTCGGGAAGATGGGCTTCCAGGCCGCCTGGGAGCTGAAGAAGGCGGGTGTCCCCTTCGTCATCATTGAGCAGGACGAGACCAAGGGCCGCAGTCCCCGCTTTGCGGGCGAGCTGATCCTCTACGGCAACGCCATGGACGACCTGATGCTCGAGCGTGCCGGCATCCGCAAGGCCAAAGGGCTCATCACCGCTTTGACCACAGATGCCGACAACGTGCTGGTGACCCTCACGGTCAAGCAGATCCGGCCCGATCTGCCGGTGGTGGCCCGCAGCGCGAAGCTGGGCACGGAACGCCAGCTGAAGGCCGCCGGGGCTGACCACATCGTAAGTCCCTACGAGATCGGCGGACGCCGCATGGCGGGCCTGCTGCTCAGGCCCGAGATGATGAACTTTTTCGACATCGTGCTGCAGCAGGAGCAACTGGAGCTGGGGCTGGAACGGATCGCCATCTCCAGGGGCAGCGTCCTGGTGGGGAAGACCCTCCGGGAGGTGCGCCGTCACCAGGCGGTCGGGTCGCTGATTGTGGGGCTGACCCACCCCGGGACCGGGCTCCGGTTCAAGCCCTCCGGCGATGAGTGCTTTCAGATCGGTGACGAGCTGCTGATCATGGGGCCTGCCGATGCCTTGGCCGACATGACCCGCATAGCCAGGGGGGAATCGGTCACAAAATAGTTGCCTCCGGACGGGTCGGGTGTAATCTAAAGTTGTTTCGGAAAAGCTCGAAATGACGACTGACACCCTCCGCCCCCTCGTGGACACCCTCAAAGTTCTGGCCCACCCCGTGCGGCTGCGCATCCTCGCGCTTCTGCGGGACGGCGAGCTTTGTGTCTGCGAAGTGGCCGAAGTGCTTGGCTTGGCGCCTTCCACCGTGTCCGAACACCTCACCGGCCTGCGCCGGACGGGGCTGGTGCGGGAGTGGAAGGTGGGGCGCTGGGTTCATGTGGCCCTGTCCGAAGAGTCCACCGTCCGTCCCATCCTGGAATCGCTCTGGCCGCTCATGGCCACCGCGGAGGCTGAGCTGGCCCGGGATCTGGCTCAGGCCCGGATGCTGCGCTGCGGGGGCTGCGATCCCTCGGGTTGTTCCATCCTGACCTCCGTTCATTCCTGATTTTTCATCACCCTCAAAGGAGTCTTCATGACCACCCAGACCGATCCCCAGACCGAGACCGGCCTCAGCGAAACTACCCTCAACCTGGTGGCCCTGGGCGCGGCCGTCGGCGCCAACGCGGAGCGTGCCTTCCGGGCCCACCAGTCTCGTCTGGAGGCCCTTGGCGTCACCAAGGAGGACATGATCCAGGCCGTGAACATGGCCCTGCGGGTGAAGGGCGATCCTCACCAGATGATGCTGGCCTTGGCGGAGTCCACCCTCACTGAGGGTGGTGGCTGTTGCGGCGGCGAGTGCGCCTGCGAGGCCGAAGGCAAGGAAAAGGGCGACTGCGGCGACGACTGCGGCTGCTGCTAGGCGATTCTCATGTCCACAGGACGGCTTTCCTTCCTTGACCGTTACCTGACCCTGTGGATTTTTATGGCCATGGCGGCAGGCATCCTGCTGGGCCGTTTCGTACCGGGCTTCAACATGGCCCTCAATGCCTGGAATGTGGGTACCACCAGCGTTCCCCTGGCCATCGGCCTCATCGTGATGATGTACCCGCCCCTGGCCAAGGTGCGCTACGAAGATCTGCACCTGGTCTTCGAGAACCGGAGGGTGCTGGGGCTTTCGCTGCTGCAGAACTGGATCATTGGGCCCCTGCTGATGACGGGGCTCGCCATCCTGTTCTTGAGAGACCGGCCCGAACTCATGGTGGGCCTGATCCTCATCGGTCTGGCCCGCTGCATCGCCATGGTCATCGTGTGGAACGACCTGGCCGAGGGCGACACCGAGTACTGTGCTGGTCTCGTGGCCTTCAACTCCATCTTCCAGGTGCTGTTTTTCAGTGTGTACGCCTGGCTCTTCATCACCGTGTTACTACCCAGGCTGGGCCTTCAGGGGGCCCGCGTGGACATCACCATCGGTCAGATAGCCACCAGTGTCTTCATCTACCTGGGGCTTCCCTTCATTGCCGGGTTCCTCACGCGAAGAGTGCTGGGCCGCCTCAAGGGGCTCGACTGGTATCACCGGGTCTTCGTGCCGAAGATCAGCCCCGTGACGCTCATGGCGCTGCTCTTCACCATCGTCGCCATGTTCAGTTTGCAGGGACGCCAGATCCTCGCCCGGCCGACCGATGTGCTGCGCGTGGCCCTGCCCCTGCTGATCTACTTCCTGGTGATGTTCCTGGTGAGCTTCTGGCTGTCGAAGAAGGCCGGTGCCAACTACCCTCAGAGCGCCACGCTCAGTTTCACCGCCGCCAGCAACAACTTCGAGCTGGCCATCGCCGTGGCGGTCGCCACCTTTGGTCTGGGCCACGGTGCTGCCTTTGCCGCGGTCATTGGACCCCTGGTGGAAGTGCCGGTGCTCATCGGGCTGGTGAATGTGTCGCTCTGGTTAAAGCGGCATTGGTTCCCTGGAGATCCCCGCGACCTGTCGAGCGCCACCTGCTGTCCGGCAGTCGATCCCAGTCCCCGCCCTAGGTGAACCCCATGATCCGCCCTGCGACCCTTTCCGATGCCCCGGCCCTGGCGGAGATCTACAACCCCTACATCCGGGACACGACCATCACTTTTGAAGAAGATCCCGTCACGGCGGAGGAGATGGCCGGACGTATCACGAAGGTGACCGAGGCCTATCCCTGGCTGGTGTGGGAGGACGAAGGCCGGACCCTGGGTTATGCCTACAGCTCAGCCTGGCGAGCTCGGGCCGCCTACCGGCACTCGACCGAGACGGCGATCTACCTGTCGATGGAACATCGCGGACAGGGTGTCGGAACGAAGCTCTACCAGGCGCTTCTCGACGAGCTGCGGTGGCGGGGATTCCACCTGGCCCTGGGTGGCCTGGCCCTGCCCAATGAGGCGAGTGTCCACCTGCATGAACGGCTTGGATTCCAGAAGTCGGGCCACATGCGGGAAGCCGGGTGGAAGTTCGGCCGCTGGATCGACGTGGGCTTCTGGGAATTGCTGCTCTGAACGGAGAACTGACGTGCCTTCCATCCTCTTCCTCTGCGTGGCCAACAGCTCCAGATCTCAGCTGGCCGAAGGTCTCGCACGACGCCTGTTTCCCGGGGTCCGCAGCCAGAGCGCGGGCAGCCATCCCAGCGGGGTGAACCCCTATGCCATCGAGGCGTTGGCGGAACTAGGTATCGATGCCTCGACCCATCTCTCCAAGTCCGTGGCGGAAATTGATCCATCGACTGTGGATCTTGTCATCACCCTGTGTGCCGAGGAGGTCTGTCCGGCGTTCCTCGGCAAGGCGGAGCGCCTGCATTGGCCTATTCCCGATCCGGCCAGCGAGGATCCGAACCTTGGGCCCGAGGAACTGCGGGCACGCTTCCGGTCCGCCCGGGACGAGATCTATGAGCGGCTCACCAACCTGGGGTTGGAACGCAGTCTGCATGGGAGAGAGCCACAATGAACCCTCCTTCGTGTGCCTGCGAGACCCCCGTTTCCCCAGAACCGCGCCAGGGGTTCTGGAAATCGGGAGGGTGGCTGCTGGTGGCCCTCCCGGCTTGGTTCGTGCTCTACCTGGGCCTGAAACCTACGGCGGACTGGCTGACCTTCCGTGCCATGGGTCTGCAAATTGGCAGCCGATTGGGGGAGGCCGTGGCCTTCTTCGCCTATGACGGACCGAAGGTGCTGATGCTCCTTGGACTCGTGGTGCTGGGCGTGAGCTTCGTGCAGACCTTCCTGAGCCCCGAGCGCACCCGCGACCTGCTGGCCCGGCGCACGGGAGCCTGGAGCAACCTGCTGGCCGCCCTGCTGGGTATCGCCACGCCCTTCTGCTCCTGCTCGGCCGTGCCACTCTTCATCGGCTTCGTGCGCGTCGGGGTACCCCTCGGCGCGACCTTCAGCTTTCTCGTCTCGGCACCCATGGTGAACGAGGTCGCCCTATTCCTGCTGCTCAGCCTCTTCGGGTGGCGCATCGCCCTGATCTACACCCTGACTGGGGTAGCGGTGGCATTCCTATCCGGCTGGGTCATCGGAAAGCTCCGCCTGGAGAGGCATCTGGAGCCGTGGGTGATGGAAATCCCCTTTGAGGCCTCCGTGGCTTCGGCCGGGCCATCGAGCCTCGCGGTCCGCCTGGAGCTGGCGATCCAGGCGACGAAAGACATCGTGGGGAAGGTGTGGCCCTATGTCCTAGCGGGCATTGCAGTGGGGGCGTTCCTGCATGGATATGTTCCGGCCGAATTCATGGCACGATTCATGGGCAAGTCGGCCTGGTGGAGCGTCCCGCTGGCTGTACTGATTGGTGTGCCGCTCTATGCCAATGCCGCGGGCATCATTCCCATCGTGCAGGTGTTGCTGGCCAAGGGTGCGGCCCTGGGAACAGCCCTGGCCTTCATGATGGCCGTCACCGGGCTGTCCCTACCCGAATCCGTGATCCTGCGGAAGGTCATGCGCCCCACCCTCCTGGCGATCTTCCTCAGTGTGGTCACCGTGGGCATCGTGCTGGTGGGCTTTCTATTCAACGTGCTGATGTAGGAGTTGACATGAAGATTGAAGTGCTGGGCAGCGGTTGTGCCAAGTGCAAGCTACTGGCCGAGCGGACCGAGGAGGCTGCGAAGGGTCTGGGGTTGGCCTTCACTCTGGCGAAGATCACCGAGTATCCGGACATCGTGGCCCGCGGGGTGATGTCCACACCGGGACTCGTGGTCGATGGTGTGGTGAAATGCCAGGGCCAGGTGCCCAGTGTGGCGGCCATCCAGGACCTCCTGCGGTAGGATGGCCTCCTGTCCGCGGAGATTTCATGCGCATCGGCATCCTGGGTTATGGCCGCTTCGGGAGGGCGCTGGGTGCGTTGCTCCGCGAGGCGGGCCACGCCTATCGGGCCTGGGACCCGGTCACTGAGATTCCCGAAGAGCATCGGGTGGTCAGTGCCCGGGATCTGGTGGACGGACAGGAAGTCCTGGCGCTGGCGGTGCCCGTACCCGCGCTGGCCGGCGTCCTGCGGGATCTGCGTCCCTTCCTGAATCCGAGCCATCTCGTTTTTGATGTGGGCAGCGTGAAGGTGGGTCCCTGCGCTCTCCTAGAGGAGCATCTCGGCGCAGCCATTCCCCATGCGGGAACCCATCCGCTCTTCGGTCCCGTCAGCCTGGCGCGCGCCGAGCGGCCCCTGCGTGTGGTGCTGTGCGTTTCACCCCGGCATCCCGCCGCCGCCGAGCTGGCCGAGCGGCTGTTCCACAGCCTGGGCTGCGAAGTGCTGCGCCAGAGCCCCGAGGACCACGACCGCGTGATGGCCACCACCCATGCCCTCACCTTCTTCATCGCCAAGGGGCTCCTGGCCGTGGGCGCCGGAGCCGAGCTGCCCTTCACGCCCCCCTCCTTCCATGCCATCGCCCGCACCCTCGAATCCGTGCGGGAGGACGCCGGCCACCTCTTCGCCGCCCTTCAGAACGAGAATCCCTTTGCCAGTGGGGCCCGCGAAGGCCTGCTGGAGGCGCTGTCAGCCATTCACCGGAGTCTCGCGGAAGCGGCCGAGACCGGTGGGGGTGAGCAGCTGTCCATCCCCGACTTGGGCACGCGCTCTCCTGCCCTGCAGGAGGCCCGCAACCACATCGATGCCCTGGACCAGGAACTGGTCGCCCTGCTGGCCCGCCGCACCGAACTGGTGCTCCGTGCGGGCCGTGCCAAGGCCGAGCTGAACCTGCCCGTTCACGACCCTGAGCGCGAAGCTGCCCAGCTGCAGGCCCGCCGCACTTGGGCGGCTGATGCCGGTCTCGATGCCCAGGGGGTGGAGGAAGTCTTCAGAGCCGTACTGAGATCCTCCCGGTCTGCTCAGGGGAGCGCCGGTTGATCCAGGTGGGACGCTTGCTGCCAGGCCGCCAGCCCCGGCTCTGAAGGCCGGTCAGTCGGTTGGGTTTCTTGGGTGATGCGGAGTTCCAGGGGCCAGGCCTCAACAAGCCCCTGGCCTTCGAGGATCTGGAGGGCCTTGCCCTCGCGATCAGGCTCATGCAGGTCCAGATGCCGCCAGCCCTGGGTGTTGCGGATCCATAGCACGTAGTGGGCTCCGCGGGGTGGATCCGGGAAGCGTGTCAAGGTCAGCACCGCGAGGTCCGATCCCAGGGCACTCCGGAAGGTGGCGTGCATTCCGGTCTCTGGAGAAGTAACAGCGCCACCTGGAACCAGGCGGAGGGCTTTGGTCTGACTGTCCGACAGCAGGTGCAGGGCCCGTCCCGCCTGGAGATCCTTGGTGGCATGTAGGCGATAGAGCCAGGAGCCGGTGCCAGCAAGGGCGAGGATCAGGGCAGCCACCAGTCCCCCCAAGTGGCGCTCCAGGAGCCTGAGGCCGCTGCGGATCCGGGTCTTGGCGGTGCCCAGAGGTACCTTCAGCGCCCTAGCCACCTCCTCGTGGGTGAGGTCCGCGAAGAAGGCCAGCCGCAGGGCTGCGCGCTGGGGTTCGGGGAGAGCTGCGAGGGCCTCGGACACCACATCTCGTTGGTATTCCAACCACAGGGTCTCATCGGGAAGCGGCTCCTCCGCCGACAGAGCCGCCTGGTCAAGCTGCAGATCACCCGTTGCCTGGGGACGCCGGGACCGGGACCGCAGCTCATCCAGCATCCGGTGGCGCCCGATACTCAGGAGCCAGGTGCGGAAAGATCCCCGGGTGGGATCAAAATCGGCGGCGCGACGCCAGACAGCGAGGAAGGTGTCCTGGACGATCTCTTCGGCTGCGGCGCGATCAAGAGCCCGGCAGGCCAAGTGGAAGACCAGGGGCGCGTAGCGCCGATGCAGCTGTTGGAGGGCTTCTTCATGACCCTCCAAGACTCGCCGTACCAGGACAGTGTCCTCCTCACCGAGAGGGCCGGGCGCGGCGTGGGGGGTTGTGGTGGACATCGTGGTTCAATCCTCGATCCTCTGGCGCTATCTGGCCAGTCCTCGTGGGCGCCCCGAGTGGCTCAAAGCCGGGTTTCCTGGGGAACGCTGGTGGAGATGTCCACCAGCAGCTGTCCAGTCGGATCGGTCTCCCGCACCTCCAGATGACCGAGGTGGCGTTTGGCAGGCCCCTGGGTCACCTCTCCATGGAGATCGTAGGCGCTGTCGTGGCAGGGGCAGCCGAAGCCAGAGTCCCCTTCGGCGTGGACGGTGCAACCGAGGTGGGTGCAGATGGCCGACAAGGCGTAGATCCCCTTCTCATCCGCCAGCAGGAAAAAGGCTCCGAGCTTCCGGAAATCCAGAACCTTCCCGGGGACCATCTCGGAGCGGGTGACCTCTGTGAGTTTGAGAGGATGAGGGTCCAGCGGCCTTTCTTGAGTGCCAGGTATCTGGGCAGCTCCGCGAAGCGCGGCGGCTGCAGTCAAGGCCCCGAGGGAGACACAGAACGACCTTCGAGAGGGCGATTCGAGGAATCGTCCCGGTGTCATGCAGGCGCCCCCGCGCTTTTCATGGGCTCAGCCAAGGCCTTTTCGGAAAGGGCCAGGAATCCCTGACCTTCTCCAGTCCTCAGCTGGGCCGGTTGGGTGCGGATCTGGCGGTAGCCGAGGCCCTGATAGGGATGGGCCGGATCCCAAGGGATCGGGGCCCGTTTGGGCATGGAACCCGGGGCCGGCAGCGGAAAGATCAATGAGGTGGCCGAGTGGTGCGGAATGTGGCCCGTGAGGTGGTGATTCTCTTGGTGGATGTGCCCGTAGAACACCGTCACGAAGCGGTGCCCCATCAAGAGATCGATGGCCTTTTGGCCGTCCGTGGTGGTCCAGTCCCAGTCGGGATAGAGGTCGAAGAGCGGCCGATGCGCGAAGACCACCAGAGGCTCGTTCTTGGGTATCTGGGCCAACTCCCCGGCCAGCCACTTCAGTTGCTCATCACCCAGGATGGAACCTTGCTGGGAGACGTTGTCCAGGGCGAGGAAGTGAACACCCTTGTGAGCGAAGGCATAGCGTGAAGTCCCGAAGAATTCCCGATAGATCTCCCCGTGATCCCCTGCGGCATCGTGCTCTCCGGGCAGGAATCGCACCTGCCTGACTCGCAACCGGCCCACCTGCTGCTTGAACTCCTCCATTCGTTTGCGGCGGACGGTAGGGTCATCCGTAATGTGGGTGAGATCGCCCGTGAAGATGACGAAATCCGGCTGCGGATCGAGAGCGTTCACCGCATCGATGGCCTTACCCAGGGTGCCTGTTGCATCCGGGTTGGCCTTGGGTCCCTCGAAACCCCAGTGGGTGTCCGACAGCTGCACGAAGTAGAAGTCCGAAAGCTTCGCCCCCCCCGTGGGCCCTAGTGCCTCCGAGAATCCTGGAAGACCCGTGGCGAACACCGCGCCACCGATTCCCATGACCCTTAAGAACGTCAGCCGATCCATCTGTGATCCCATGCGTCCCTCCTACCGGACCAGGTCCGGATCTTGGTGATTTATCCACCCCAAGGATGGACACAGATGGATACGCCGGCTTCCGGGTACTGGATGTAGGGACAGGGGAATGGGTGCAAACAGACGGGCCCCCAACCGGGAGCCCGACCTTGAGCATGCGGCAAGAGGCGAAAGTCCGCCGCGCCCTATTTCCCGAAGCGTTTACTGACCTCACTCCATTTGATGTTCTCGACAAATACGTCGAGGTACTTCGCGCGGGCGATGCCGTAATCCACCATGAACGCGTGCTCCCAGCTGTCCAGCACCAGCAGGATGTCCTGCTCGATGGGGAGGCCCAAGTGGTGCTCGGCGATAAAATAGGTGTGCAGCTTGCCGTCGCGACGGTTGCGGGTCAGGAGGGCCCAACCCGGGCCACAGAGGGCGGTAGCCTTGAGATCGGCTACCAGCTTGTCCTTGCCGCCCTGAGCCTCCATGGCAGCCTTCAGCCCGGCGCTGACTTCACTGTCCGCTCCCAGGTTTTCAAAGTAGAGCTCGTGCAGGAAGGTGCCATTGAAAGGTACCGCCTGACGGCGCTTGAGCTCGCTGTACTCGTTGAATGAGTAGTTGGACTTGCCATTGTCGATGGCCGCCAGCTTCTCCTCGATCTCGTTGTACTTAGCCACATAGCCCTTGTACAACGTGAAATGCTGATCCAGCTGGGCATCGCTCAGGCCTTTCACCTTGCCGCCCTTCAGGTGGTCATAGTTCTTGGCATCGTAGGCCATGGTCATCTCCTTGGCAGCGCAGCGCGCGGAGCAGTAGTTTACCAAAAAAGTCGAGTTTATGAATCATCTCTGGCGGATTATTCCGAGGAGCCGGGCATATCCCGGTCCAGATCAATCTTCAAGAAGGCTGCGCAGCATCCATGCGTTCTTCTCGTGGACCTGCATGCGCTGGGTGAGCAGGTCGGCTGTGGGTTCATCCCCCACCTTGTCCACCAGGGGGAAGATCGAGCGGGCGGTTCGGACGACGGCCTCCTGGCCTTCGACCAGTTCCTTGATCATGGCTGTAGCCTTGGGCACCCCCTTGGGCTCTCGGATGCTGGACAGCTTCGCGAATTCCGCATAGGTACCAGGGGCAGGGTAATCCAGGGCCCGGATGCGCTCTGCCACCAGATCCACGGCCAGGGCCAACTCGGTGTACTGGGTTTCGAACAGCAGGTGCAAGGTCTGGAACATGGGACCCTTCACATTCCAGTGGAAATTGTGGGTCTTGAGATAGAGGGTGTAGCTGTCCGCCAGCAGGCGGGAGAGGCCGTCGGCAATGGCTTTGCGATCCTCGGTGGGAATGCCGATATTGATGTCCATGGTTGCTCCTCAGGAAGACCAGGAGGTCCAGGCGACGGGGGCGGCCCACCGGCCGGGAACTTCGGCGTGGTTGGAGACGAGGGCGGCAATCGACTTGCCGTCCGGGATGAGATAACGCAGGGCCAATACCGAGGGCAGGCGGTCGTCGGGTCCGGCCGCACCCCGGTCCACAGCGGGCATGGCGAAGGACCCATCGCTCAATGCCAGCTGGAGCTGATCGGGGAAGCGCTGGAGGGCGGCCAGCCGAGCGTCACGGACTTCGTCAGGGAAGCCTAGGAACAAGGTGGCGACGATGCTCTGACCACCGTGCTCGCGGTGGGGCGCCAGCACGGCGAAGGAGGCGCGGGACTCCGCTACGTCCTCGGCGGGTGCCGTCTCCAGGGTCATGCCTTCGGCCCAGAGGGTCTCCACGACCTGATCTTCGACACTTTCAGACGTCTCGGGCTGGAAGGTGATGCCCTGGGCCAACTCCAGCCGCAGGGTCGCCTGCCGGGCGAGGAAGGCCTGTCTCGCAGCGTAGCGGCTGTGCTCTGTGGCGGGGTCAAATACCAGATTTGCCATATCTGCTGATCCTATCTGGGAATAAATTCCATTTTAAATTACTTACTTGCATGCTGCTTTGGCGGGGAGGCCCAGAGCCTTGGCTATACCAGCGCCGTAGGCCGGGTCTGCCTTGAGGCAGTGGCCAATGTGCCGGAGTTTGATTTCCTTCGGTGCATCCCCCATGGCCCGGGCGGTGTTCTCGAAGAGGCGCCGCTGCTCATCGGGCTTCATGAGCCGGAAAAGGTTCCCGGCCTGGCTGCAGTCGTCCGAATCTGGTCGGGGATCGTAGTGGTCCGCCGCTCCTTCCAGGGCCAGAGGGGGTTCGGCGAACTCCGGCTGCTGTTGCCATTCATCGTAGCTGTTCGGCTCATAGCCCAGGGTGGCCCCCTGGTTGCCATCTACGCGCATCTGCCCATCGCGATGGTAGCTGTGGAAGGGGCAGCGCGGGGCATTCACGGGAATCATCTGGTGGTTCACACCCAGACGGTAGCGCTGGGCATCACCATAGGAGAAGAGGCGCCCTTGGAGCATCTTGTCGGGCGAGAAACCGATGCCGGGGACGACATTGGCCGGATTGAAGGCCGCCTGCTCCACGTCCGCGAAGTAGTTCTCGGGGTTGCGGTTCAGTTCCATGATGCCCACTTCGATGCGGGGGTGCTCCTTGTGAGGCCAAACCTTGGTCAGATCAAAGGGATCAATGGGGTATTGCCTTGCCTCATCTTCAGTCATCACCTGGATGAAGAGCTTCCACTTCGGAAAGTCTCCCTGTTCAATGGCCTCGAACAGGTCCCGCTGGTGGCTTTCACGGCACTTGCCGATAATGGCTTCGGCCTCTGCATCCGTGAGGTTCTTGATGCCCTGTTGGCAGACGAAGTGAAACTTGACCCAGGTGCGCTCGCTCTTAGCGTTGATGAAACTGAAGGTGTGGCTCCCGAAGCCGTGCATATGCCGGTAGGAGGCCGGGATGCCCCGGTCACTCATGGTGATGGTGATCTGGTGCAGTGCCTCCGGAAGGGAAGTCCAGAAGTCCCAGTTGTTCTTGGCGCTACGAAGGTTGGTCTTGGGGTCGCGCTTCACGGCATGGTTCAGGTCGGGGAACTTCAACGGGTCTCTCAAAAAGAACACGGGCGTATTGTTCCCCACGAGATCCCAATTCCCTTCCTCCGTATAAAACTTTATGGCAAAGCCGCGAATATCCCGTTCGGCATCCGCTGCACCACGCTCGCCTGCCACGGTGGAGAAACGTACGAAGCAGTCAGTCTTCTTCCCGACCTTGGCAAAGATCTTGGCCTTCGTATAGCGGGTGATGTCGTGAGTGACGGTGAAAGTGCCAAAGGCGCCCGATCCCTTGGCGTGCATTCGCCGCTCGGGGATCACCTCGCGGTCGAAATGCGCTAACTTTTCCAGGAACCAGATGTCCTGAAGAAGCTGAGGACCCCGCCTCCCGGCGGTCAGCACATTCTGATTATCCGCGACTGGCGCGCCAGCCGCAGTAGTGAGCTTTCCTTTCTTTGCCATGGGACCCTCCGTGGAGTTGGGTGAAGGAAAACCGACCGGGACTTTACCCGCTCTTGATCAGGCGCTAATCATCCTCCGGGTGACGGTCAGACGTGCTTGGCGATATCGGCGTCGGGGGCAGCGAGGGTGCCGGACTGAAGGCGCGTCAGGGCGTCCTGGAAGCGCCCGGCGTGGAAGCGCTCAACCTTGGCCAGGGTCTCGAACCAGGCGGCGATCTCGGCGTAGCCTTCCTCCCGGGCCAGGCGGGCAAACTCGGGATACATGTCCGTGTACTCGTAGGTCTCGCCGGCCACGGCGGACTTCAGATTGGTCAGCGAGTCGCCCAGAGGCAGGCCCGTGGCTGGGTCGCCGGCCTGCGCGGCCAGGTACATGAGGTGCCTCAGGGCATGGCCCGTTTCGCCGTCGGCGCTGTGCTTGAAGAGGGCGGCCACTTCCGGCAGGCCTTCCTTCTCCGCGACCTGGGCCATCCAGGTATAGCGGCGGTTCGCCTGGCTCTCGCCGGCGAAGGCGGCCTTGAGGTTCTGGTGGGTCTTGGATGCGATGAAGGACATGGGGTCTCCTGTGGGCCGCGATCGGCGGCATCAAGATAGAGCCATCTCCGTACCAAAGCAATAAGTCGAATTATTGAATGGATTCTGAATTTCTATGGAGCCTGGCCAGAAGAGTATCCCGACCGGCCGAGAGCGATTCTCGCGAAATAGCGAGAGGCGCCCAGATCAGACGATCCGGGAGAGGCCCACCTGGATCTGGCCAGCATCGAGGCTGAGGGCCCGGCCGAAGCCGCTCACCAGCCGTCCAGAAGTGGGCCGGATCCTGAAGAAGGAAAAGTCACCCAGGCCGAGGGTCATTTCAGCCTGCGGGAATCGCGCCAAATAAGCTGCCGCCACCGAGTCGTGGGCACTGGAGCCCACGGAAATCGCTTCAGCTTCACCCTGCAGGGTCAGCCGAGGCAGGGCCAGTGGGTCCTGCTCTTCTTCCAGCGGCTGCATGAGCAGGAGACTGATCCGGCCGTCCGCCATCAGATCCTTGGTGTGCTGGGCCAGTCGGCTCACATGGATGAGGAAGCCGGAGCCATCCTGAGCAGGCACGATGGGCACCATGGAGACGAAGGGCACCCCCTGATGCAAGGTTCCCAGGGCGGCCACGGGAAGGTTCAGCAGGGCCTGAAAGGCCGTTTCGGTGCTCGAATCCAAGGTGTGCCTCCCGGGGGTGGCGTGTAATTAGGCTTCAGTGGAATCGCTTTCGACTGTGGGCTCTTCCGATTCTTCAGTCTCGGGGATGTCGTTGCCCAAGGCGTCCTTCTTGAGAGCTTTCTTCTGCAACTTCTCTTCCTTCTTCTTCTGGCGAGCCAGGTCCTTCTGCCGCTTTTCGAAGTTGTAGTTGGGCTTTCTAGCCATGGTGAATCCGATCACAAAAGAGGTTGAAGCTGATCCAGCCGTCTTTTCAGTCTACCGCTTCGCGCGCCGGAGCGCCTGGATGAGGTCATCCAGCCGCTGTAGAAAGGTCGAGCGGTCCCGGGGAGTAAAGGGTAGAGGGCCGCCGCCCACCTCGCCCATGGCGCGAAGGTGAGCCATCAATTCGCGGCTGGCTAAGGCATCGCCGATGGATTCCGGTGAGTAGACGCGGCCCTTTGCATCCAGGGCCCGGGCACCCTTTTCAAGGCAGCGGGCCGCCAGAGGGATGTCGGCGGTGACTGCAATGTCCGCCGCCGTGATCTGCTCCACGATCCAATCGTCCGCACCGTCGAACTGCCCCTTCGTCACCACCACCGACTCGAAGAGGGGATTTCGGGGGACCCGCAAGGGTGCATTCGAGACCAGGAGCACCTGCAATCCACACCGCGTCGCCACGCGGAAGATCTCCTCTTTCACCGGGCAGGCATCCGCATCCACGAAGATCCGGATGGCCTGGGGTTGCTCCTGGGAAGTCATCCCTTCTTCCGACGCCACACCAGCACCGTTCCGAACGCCACAGAGGCCAGGCCTGCCCAGACGGGGATTTGGACGGTCTCCTTCTGCTTCAGGGTGAACTCCAGGGGGCCCAGCTTGGCATCGTGGGTGGCGCGGGTGTAGCGAACCTCCGGCCAGGCCAGCGAGGCCGCACCAAGGGTGATGAGGGCCAAGCCCGCCAATGCCTTGAGGTTCATGGGGACTCCAGAGGGTCAGGATTTGCGGGACCCGGACTTCTTGGCCCCGTCTTTACGCCGCGGTTCGGGCTTCTTGGATTTGGTGGACGGCTTGGTGGCGCTGTCGTAGAGGCTTTCCAGCCGAATGGCCTTGGCGGAAGTATCTGCGGCCTTGTGAATCTCCTTCAGCACCGAGGCCACCAGATCCAGGTCCGCCCCGTCGCCCTTCAACAGTTCCTGGAAAGCTGCCGATTTCAGCGCCTCCAGCCGCTTGGACTGCCGCTTCCCCGCTGCCCAGTTCAGCAGCTTGGAGAACAGCTCGTAGCCGAGCTTCAATTCAGGCGTGGGGATTGACATGAGGCCAGGGTAACCGGGTGCCAGATCAGGAGGCCGGATGTACCGGTGTGGCGGCCTCGGCACCGACCACGGTGATCCAGGGACGCACCCGCCAGCGGGCTACCAGCCCATGATGGACATAGGGGTCGGCTGCCGCGAACCGCTCCGCGACCTCGGAAGATTCTCCGCGGAACAGCAGCAAGGAACCGTCCACCGGATCCGCCAGAGCGCCGCCCAGCACCAGCTCACCCCGTTCGTGAGACTGCCAAGCCAGGGTCAGATGTTCGTCTCGGAACTCCGCCCGCCGCGTCAGATAATCCGGGGTTACGTCGTACATCAACAGGTAGTGCATGCAGCCTCCGGAAAGAGTTGAGTCCCGCCAGGATCCAAAGCGACGCTGGACATGGCCGAGTTCTCAGGCCAGGAACGGAGAGGGAGGATGGGCCTCCCAGGCCCCGCCCATCAGGGTGGTCCGCACGGGCACACCCGGCGTCTTCACGCCCCGGTGGCCCATGCAAGTATGGATGGCGACCAGCTGGACGCCCCAGGCGGCAGGGCGCAAGTGGGTCAGCAGGGCGTCGGCGATCTGCCGGGCCATGCGCTCCTGTACCTGCAGGCGCCAGGCGTAGGTCTGGACGACGCGCACCAGCTTGCTGAGCCCCACGGTGCCACCTTCCCCGGGCAAGTAGCCGATGGTGGCGTGGCCTTCGAAGGGGGCCAGGTGGTGCTCGCAGGTGCTGACGAAGGGAATGCGCTCAAGAATGACAGGCACCGGCGCCAGGTCGCCGGGTAGGGGCCTCAACTCGGCTGAGAGATCCACTCCGTAACCCGCCAGCCGTTCGGCCCAGAAGTCCGTCACCCGGGTCGGCGTGTCCTTCAGCTCCGGTTCGTCTGGATCCAGCCCGAAGCTACGCAGCAGGGCGCGAACGGCAACCTCGGAGGCGGCTCGATCGACAGGAAAAGCAGGTTGGTCGGTCATGATCTTGCAAGTCTACGCCCTTGTAGCCTGGAATCATGAGGTGTTCAGGCGAGGAGGTCCACGGTGCTGGCGCCCTGGGAGGCCGAGTTCACGGGGCCGGTCTCATAGCTTCGAAGAATGCGTTGAGTGGCACCCTGGGGTTGCGCGAAGGCTTCGGGACCGGGGCCGCCGGCGTGGGGCTGAAGATTTCCGAGGCGCAACACTGCCGTCGCATCCCGTACCAGACCTGCCCCCAGGTTGGTGGCAGGGATCGCGGAGGCGACCGCCTCGGCGACAACGCCTGCACCAAAGCGCAGGGCCGTCTGCATGGCGAAATCCGGGCTCAAGCTGGTACCGAAGGCATCCTGGGAGGCAGGCAGGTCCTGAAGGCTGGTGGCAGGGGCAGCTGGGGAGGAGGTGCTCGAGGCCTGGACCACCGTCGGATTGGTCGTGGCCGAGGAAGTCGGTGTGGTGTCGGCCGTGGCCTGCGGCGGGGTCAAGGCGGCCAGCAGGGAGGCCGTCGCATCCTGAGCCAGGCTGGCGCTGCCAGAGGCAGGTTCGGCAACCGAATACAGGGTGGTGGCCTGGAGGGTCCGCTGGAACAGGCTCTGGGCCAAGTCCTGGACCGAGAGGCCCGAGGGTCCAGAGGATTTCCCATTCTGGCCCGGGGGGACCGCCACCGGTTGAATAACAGGTTTAGGGGTCGCGAGAATGCCCACAGCGACCGGACTAACGGGACCAACGGAGAGTGCGCCCATAGCACTTCCAAGGATAGGCCATTTCCAGTGCAAGGATTCGAGTCAGATGGGAAAGCCCCCTGTGGGATCATGGGGGATTCGGGAGAGATGATGAGCGAGAAGGTCAGCTACGCGTCCAGCGGCGTGGACATCAACCGCCAGGACGAGGCGCTTCGCCGCATCAAACCCCATGTGAAGGCCACCAGAACCCCCGGGGTCCGCAGCGACATCGGCCTGTTTGGCGGCCTTTTCGATGCCCGGTTCCCGGAGGCGAAACCCATCCTTGTCAGCAGCATGGACGGCGTGGGTACCAAGATGAAAGTGGCTCGGCGGGCCGGGATCTGGGACACCGTCGGCCAGGATCTGGTGAACCACTGCATCAATGACATCCTGGTGCAGGGCGCCCGGCCGCTGTTCTTCCTGGACTACATCGCCGCCCAGCGGCTGGAGCCCGAGGTCATCGAGCAGATCGTGAAGGGCATGGCCACGGCCTGCAAGTCGGCAAGCTGTGCCCTGATCGGAGGCGAACTGGCGGAGATGCCGGGCGTCTATGCCGAGGGTGAAGTGGATGTGGCTGGCACCATCGTAGGCATCGTGGACGAGGCGGATCTGCTGCCGCGCCTGGACGCCATGGCCGAGGGCGACGTGCTGATCGGCCTGCCCAGTTCGGGCCTGCACACCAACGGCTATTCCCTGGCTCGGAAGGTCTGCTTCGAGCTGGAGAAACTGGATGCGAATGATGTTCTACCGGGCACGACACAGACCGTGGCCCAGGCTCTTCTTGCCATCCACCGCAGTTACCTGGCAGCGGTCCTGCCACTGGTAAAGGCTCACAAGCTGGTGGCCATGGCCCACATCACCGGTGGTGGCCTCACCGACAACATTCCCCGCGTGCTGCCCAAGACCCTTGATGCCGAGATTGACACCATGAGCTGGCAGATCCCGACCCTGTTCAGGTACCTCATGGAGAAAGGCGGCCTGGGTCTCGACGATGTCCGCCAGGCCCTGAATCTGGGCGTGGGCATGGTGCTGGTGGCGAAGGCCGACCGGGTCGGTGAAGTGCTCGCCGACCTTCACGCAGCCGAAGAACCAGCCTGGGTAATGGGGCGCCTGACCTGCGGTTCTGGCGTTGTCTGCTACCGGTAGACCTTCGGGCCGTCTTGGCTTTCTGGATCCCCTCCGGGGCATCCTGGTGCTCTGTGTGGCGGTATACCACCTCAGCGTGTGGTTCGATCTGTCACGGTCGGGTTCGGGCCTGAACATGGCCACGGCGAAGCTGGGGAACTACAGCGTATCGGCCTTCTTCGTGTTGAGTGGTTTCCTGCTGTTCCGCACCTCATCTTGGGGGCGCATCCGGAAGGAGGGCCTGGGCCGCTTCTGGTTGCGCCGCTTCCTGCGGCTGGCGCCGGTCTTTTATCTGGCCTGTGCCATGAACCTGGCCTTCCACCTGGGCATGGGGCCACAGCCCTCCTGGCGATTCATCCTGGAGAACCTCACGCTCACCTTCGGCGCCATCCACCCCAACCATGCCCTGGTGACCGGAGGTTGGTACGTGGGTCTGGTGGCTCTGCTTTACTTCACCTACCCGGTGTTGGCCTGGTTGCGGGAACGGGGGGGGGTCTGGTTCCTAGGGGCGTTGGCCATTGGACTGTGGCTCTGGAGCCTGCCTTCCACCCTGCATGGCGTCATGGGCCAAGAGCAGTGGAACCGCTTCCATACCTATGTAATGGCCCCCAACCAGATTTTCCTCATGGCCTGGGGCGGCCTGGTGGCAGGATTTCACGCCAGCACAGAAGAGCGCCTCGACCCCAAGTTCGCCCTCCTCCTGGCGCTGCCCTTCGTAGGGCTCCTGCTGCTCCCCTGGCCCCAGTTCTTCGATCACCTTACCGCCCTGACAGGTTGGCTCCGGTACGGTTACCTGCTCGTCGTCACGACTCTGGTGACCCTGGCCGCTTTCGCACGGGATGGCGAACCTGGATGGTTCGGGAAGCTCCTATCGCGGCTGGGTGATTGGAGCTACGGCCTCTATCTGCTTCACCCCTTCACCATGAAGCTGGTGGCGTCCCATGTGTCAGGTGGTCTGGGTTTCAGCTTGGCACTGGGCTTGGCGATCCTCGCTGCCGCGGTCGTGCACCGCTGGATTGAGGAACCCCTGGGGCGGCTGGGACGGGGTTGATCAGCGGCTCTCGATCTGGGCATAAAAGCTCGTCCGACGGATGTTCTCTTCGATCTTCAAGGCCTGTTGGAGGGGCGGGAAGGCCCGTTGCTCGCAATCGGTGCGTTCGCAGAGCCGGCAGGTGACCCCGACTGGAACGGGGGGCTGATCCAGGCGCACCCCGTCGGCGTAGACGAGCTCCTTTGCGTGGCCCATCTCACAGCCCAGGCCCAAGGCCTGCATGGCGTGCTGGCCACGATAACCGCCCGTGTCCTTTTGCAGGGTGCGGGCAATGCAGAAGTACTTCCGTCCATCCGGCATCTCGCTGATCTGAGTGCGGATGAGACCCGGCGTAAGGAAGGCGGCATGGGCATTCCAGCGGGGGCAGGCGCCGGAGAAGCGGGCGAAGCGGATGCCCGAGGCGGAGAAGCTCTTGGAGATGTTGCCGGCGATGTCGATACGCAGAAAGTGGAAGGGCACGCCCTCGGCACCCGGTCGGCGCAGGGTGGTGAGACGGTGGCAGACCTGTTCGAAGCTGGCCTGGAAGCGGCGTGCCAGGATGTCGATGTCGTAGCGCTCGGTCTTCACTGCCTTCAGGAACCGCTCGTAGGGCATGAGCACGGCGCTTGCGAAGTAGTTGGCCAGGGCCACCCGAGCCAGAGCGCGGGATGCGCTCGTGCGAAGCAATGAATGGTTGGTGAGCCGATCCAGCAGTTCACTGTGCTCGAGCAGGGCGAGCTGGTGAGCCAGCTGGAAGGTGCGGCTGCGCTGGGGTAATAGTTCGGACAGGCTGACGGTGCGGCGGTTCGGGTCGAAGCGGCGGAGCAGGCCGGGACCCTCAGACATGCGATGAATGCACACCTGGATACCGCGCGCCTCGAAGGCCGATACGAGACCGGGATAGAGGTGGTCGGCATCCAGGGCCATGCTGGTCCAGAAGGACTCTGCGGCGGACTCCAGTTCGGGGAAATGGTTCATGGCCTGCTGGATGAAATCACCGACCTCCTCCGAGGGTAGCCGCGTGGCCTCGGGATCGAAGCCTTGGCCGTCGCTGAGCTTGGCCGCCAGGGTATCGAGACTGTCCTGGGCATGCTGGTAGGCGCGGTACAGCTCAAAGACGCCCCGGGCCAGATCGGGACTGTTCTGGACGAGTTCACGCACATCCTGGGCGTGGAGACCCAGGGGCTCGAAGAGGGAGTCGCCGAAGACCTCCATGAGGTCGTCGGACAGGCGCTGGTCTTCTTCAGGCGCCAGGGTCTTCAGGTCAAGCTTGAACTGCTGGGCGAGGCGGATCAGCAGCGGCGCCGTGAGGGGCCGCTTGTTCCCCTCGATGAGGTTCAGGTAACTGGGGCTGATGCCCAGGGCCTCCGCCAACTGGACCTGGCTGAGACCCTCCTGGCGGCGGAGGAGGCGGATCTTGGCGCCTAGACGGGCGGCGGGCTTGGTGGGAGCGGCTGAAGGCATAGGACCTCGTTTACATCATTTTACAAAATCAATGGAGCTAATTGACTAAATTTTTCAATTCAACCCCTATCAAATCAACCGTTCATTGACTCAGAACAGATTAAGTCAATCTTTGACATAGCGCCACCCCCAAACCCCTACATGAGGTGTCCCATGACCCCAAGGTTTCCCGTTCCCCCCATTGAAGACGACTTCTCCGCCCATCGCTGGGAGGGCATCAGCCGCCCCTACAGCCCCGAGGTGGTGAAGAAGCTTCGCGGCAGCATCCGCATCGAGCACACCCTCGCCCAGATGGGCGCCCGTAAGCTATGGAAACTGCTCCAGAACGAGGAACCGACCCGGGCCCTCGGTGCCCTCAGCGGTGGCCAGGCGGTCCAGATGGCCAAGGCAGGCTTGAAGGCCATCTACTGCTCCGGCTGGCAGGTGGCAGCGGATGCCAACCTGTCGGGGCAGACCTACCCGGACCAGAGCCTCTACCCGGCCAATTCCGTTCCCGCCCTGGTGAAGCGCCTGAATGGCGCCCTTCAGCGGGCCGACCAAATCGAGCATGGCGAAGGCGGCGTCAGTCGTGACTGGTTCCTGCCCATCGTGGCCGATGCCGAGGCTGGCTTCGGCGGACCGCTGAATGCCTATGAGCTGATGAAGGGCATGATCGAGGCTGGCGCCGCGGGCGTCCACTTTGAGGACCAGCTCTCCAGCGAGAAGAAGTGCGGCCATCTTGGCGGCAAGGTGCTCCTCCCCACTGGCCACTTCATCCGTACCTTGGTGGCGGCCCGCCTGGCGGCGGACGTCTTGGACGTGCCCAGCCTCATCATCGCCCGCACAGACGCCGATTCGGCCCGCCTCATCACCTCGGATATCGACGAGCGCGACAAGCCCTTCCTCACGGGCGAGCGCACGCCCGAGGGCTTCCACCGCATCACCGGCGGTGTCGAGATGGCCATCGCCCGGGCCAAGGCCTACGCCCCTTACGCCGACCTCATCTGGTGTGAAACCTCCACGCCGGACCTGCAGGAGGCCAGGGAGTTTGCTGAGGGCGTCCATGCGGAATTCCCCGGCAAGCTGCTGGCCTACAACTGCTCACCCTCCTTCAACTGGAAGAAGAAGCTCAGCGACGAGGAGATCGCCACCTTCCAGCGCGAGCTGGGGGCCATGGGCTACAAGTTCCAGTTCATCACGTTGGCCGGCTTCCACAGCCTGAACCACGGGATGTTCGAGCTGGCCAGTGCCTACCGCACCGAGCACATGACCGCCTATTCCCGCCTCCAGGAGGCCGAGTTCGCTTCCGAGGAACGCGGCTACACCGCCACCAAGCATCAACGCGAAGTTGGCACCGGCTACTTCGACGAGGTCGCCCAGGCCATCAGCGGCGGTCTGGCTTCCACCCTGGCGCTGGTGGGTTCCACCGAGGCCCAGCAGTTCCACTAGGGTTTTCCGGAGAGGATCCGAAAGACGTTCACCGTGAATTCCCCGCCGGGCAGCGAGCTCGGGTAGCGCACTGACAGGGAGAGGCGCATCCCGTCCTTCCCCACCAGGTCAAACAGAAAGGGCCGGTCCTGCTGGGACCAGCGATCGGGGGCGACCTTCCACCGGAGGGTCGCCCTCGGTTCGCCGGGAAGGACCTCCAGATCCTGTCCTTCGGCGGTCTCGGCGCGCCAGGACCCCAGCGGGAGCTTCAGCTGGCAACACCACTGGCCCTCGATTTTGCGGGCCTCGGCGTGCAACTCCTCCATCTGCCGTCCGCCCATGCTCGTGTCCAGCTGCCTCGACTCAGAACAGCAGACCACTCCCGCCAGGAGCAGAAGGGCCAGGGCCAGGTTCCGCGGTGGCACGGCAAAGACCGGGGACTACTTCGGTGCTTCTGCGGCCTTGCGCTCCGCAAGGGTCTTGTCGTTGATCACGTTCTTTGCGTCCTCAGGCTTCTTGACGCCCGCTGCCGCATAGGTCTTGCCGGTGTGGTGATAGGTCAGGTACTCGCCGAAGAAGACGGCCATGAGGTCGGCTCGGTCCTTGAAGTAGGCGAAGCCATGTTCCTCGCCGTCCTTGACGGCCACATCCACCCCCGGCAGGCCCTTCAGGGAGAGGGCATTTTCAAAGGCGTCCTTGTCGCCGCTGGAGGCCAGAACCAAGGTCGAAGCCCTTCCCTGCAACACGGCACCCTTCAGCTTTTCGAGCGCCCCCTCACCGAAAGCGCCGGTACCTGCGGGGCTGAGGCTGAGGATGGCCACGGGCTTCACCGTGGGGGCGGCCAGAATCACCGAGAAGGCGCCTACGCTGGAGCCCGCGAGGCCGATGCGACGCCCATCCACGCCCGGCTGCCTGCGGAGCCACGCGGCAGCCTGGACCAGGTCGGCGGGGATCTGGTCGAAGCCCATGGCCTTGGCGGAGGCCACGAAATCGCCCGAGACCGTCACCTCGACGCCACCCTTTTGGGTGCTGGCACCGTGACCGCGGAGGTCCAGGGCCAGGGTGCCGATCCCCCGTGCGGCGAGGCGCTCGGCCAAGGGTGCCCAGCCCGAGCGGTCCGAACGGAACTGATGGGCCAGGATCACCACAGGGACCTTGCCCTTCGCCGCGGGAAGAGAGAGCGTGCCCTTGAGTGCGAACCCATCCGCACTGGTGAGAGCCATCTCTGTGGAGGTGGGGGTGGTGGCGGGGGCGGCCATCAGAGCCAGGGATGCCAAGGGGGCCAGCAAGTGCAGCATGCGCATGGGGACCTCGGGGAATGCCCCACTCTAGGAGCCTGTCTGAGGAATTGAAAGGCCCGGGGCTCGAATACTTGGATCAGGCCCCAGCTCAGGGGAGAACCTGCAGGGGGCTCCCCCCTGTTGTATAAAGGAAAGCCGTTCAACATGAGGTGCCCATGTCCACCCAGACCCCCGATGCCATCCTGCAGGAGACGAAGCGCCGCATGCATGCGTCCGTGGAAGCCTTGAAGAAGGAAATGGCCACCATCCGAACCGGTCGGGCCAATGCCAGCCTCCTGGACAACGTGCATGTGGACTACTACGGATCTGTCGTACCCCTGAACCAGATGGGCACGGTATCCGTTCCAGAGGCCGGCATGCTGGTGGTGACGCCCTTCGACAAGAGCGCCATCAAGGCTGTGGAGACCGCCATTCTCAAGTCGGATCTGGGTATCAATCCCGGGAACGATGGCAACGTGATCCGCCTGCCCATCCCCATGCTCACCGAGGAGCGCCGCAAGGAACTGGTGAAAGTGCTCCACCGCTTGGGCGAGGAGATCAAGACCGGCGTGCGCAACATCCGCCGCGATGCGAATGAGGATGTGAAGAAGCTCGAGAAATCCAAAGAAGCCCACATCTCCGAAGACGTGGCCAAGAAGATCCTGGAGGACATCCAGAAGCTGACGGATGCCCATATCAAGGAGATCGACGAAGCCATGAAGCACAAGGAAGCGGAGATCTTGAAAGTTTGAGGCTGTGCCCGGCCTTCCGGAACTCCTTCTACTCATGCTCGCCGCCCTGCTGGCGGGCTTCATCGACGCTGTTGTCGGTGGGGGTGGGCTGATCACGGTGCCAGCGCTGATGATCGCGCTGCCCGCGGGGACGCCCCTGCCGACCCTGCTTGGTACGAATAAGGTGGTCGCCTGCACGGGCACCACCATGGCGGCGGGGAAATTCCTGCGGTCGGGGACCCTGGCCTGGCGGGAAATGGTGGGGCCCGTGGCGGCTTCCGCCCTTGGGGCATCTGGCGGAGTCTGGCTCACCTACCGGGTCCATGGTGACTTCCTACGGCCCGTCATGCTGGGCCTACTGATAGCCATGTTGGCTTTCACCTTGCTCAAGCCAGACCTGGGGCGCCTACATGCACCCCGGTTCGGCCATGGCCACCAGCGCGGGTTGGCTGCCTTCATCGCCCTGATCCTGGGCTTCTACGACGGGTTCTTCGGACCCGGTACGGGTTCGCTGCTGATCTTCCTCTTCGTGGCGGTGCTGGGCTTTGATTTTCTGCGGGCTTCGGCCCTGGCCAAGAGCGTGAACTGGGCCTCGAACCTCACGGCGATGATGCTCTTCCTTTGGCAGGGAAGCTGGATTCCCTCCGTCGCCCTCAGCATGGCGGCGGCCAACGGAGCGGGGGGCTACCTGGGTGCCCATGTGGCCCTGAGCAAGGGCAGCCACTGGGTTCGTGGCGTATTCATCGGGGTGGTGGGGGCCCTGATCCTCCGATTGGGATGGCAGATCCTGCACGGCTGACCTTTAACGCCAGCAAGCTTCCGGCACCTCTTCGACCGACCGCTCACGGTATGCTGGTCCCTCCATGCCTGTCTTCCGTCCTCGTCCCTTCATCTGGGACGTCCTCTTCCGAGCGCTGCGGTTCTTCTACCTGCTATGGGGCGGGATGCTTCTGTCTACGCTTGCCTTTTATGGGCGGCTGAGGTTGCCGGTCCTCTTCTGGCACTGGCCGGGTCTTTGCCGGGCTCTCATGGGACCATGGGGCCGGGCCCTGGCTTTGGGGTTCGGCTTCGTGATGGGCTTGGCAGCTCTGTTTGAGGTGTGGGAGCTGGTGGATCGCTTGTTGGTGCGCTTCATGAGCGAGTCTGAACACTGAGGTCTACGGATTGCGCTTGGTGATTCGGCCTCTTTTGGCGATCCTGGAACCTTGGGTTTGAACCCTTCCCGGGTTCGGGCCATTCAAGAAGCGTGTCTCGGGAGGCGTGGGGTATGGCCCAAGTGGTTCGTGAAGTCATCGGGATGGGACTGCTGCTGGGCGTGGGCGCCCTTCCGGTCGCCGCTCAGAGCATGGCCCTGCCGGCTGCAGATCCCGTGGGCATTGCACGCAGCGGTGCCCAGGTGGCCTATGGCTACAGCCTGGAGGCAGCGGCCACCAATCCCGCGCTGCTGGCCTCCCTGAAGGAGAAAGGGGGGGTCTACCTGTCTGCTGGAGTGGAGGTGTCGTCCACCCAGCAGACCCTTGAGTCCACTCAGCAAACTCTGTACAGCTTCGATCGCAATCGCACCATCGGCGCCTTCGGGTTGGCCACACGCCTTACTTCAACCCTGATCCTGGGCCTGAAGCTGGACGAGCCCTACCTGCGTCATGGGAGCCTTCTCGATGGTGCCCCGAACCGCTTCCTGGGCGACGGCATCGATCTGTCGGCCCGGCGGATGGAAGCCCAGGCTGGCTGGGCTTTGAACCCAAACATGTCCATCGGCCTCGGAATCGGGGTGGCGAGGCTTTCCTATGCATCCACAAGTGTGATGCGGTTCGACGTCCCCAACGATCCATCTCTTCCTGTCTCAGCAGCGAATCCAGTGAACGGATTGGTGGAGCAGCGAGTCGGTCAGAGTGCAAACAAGGTGGTGCCAAGCTACTCACTGGGCTTTCGCTGGGCCTTCAACCCACGCTGGACGCTGGGGTTCGCGCACCAGTCGGGCTTGAAGGCGGACCTCGATATGAAGGCGGGGTTCAGGGATGCAAACCTGGGCCTCTTTGCCAACGACGGGCTGAGTACGGCTCCCATCGGTGCCGATACTCGGGCCACCACCCTCTTAGCCTTGTCCCAGCCGCTGGCGGCGGGGGCCTCAACCTTGGAACTACCCTCCCAGACCACCATCGGCGTGCGGCACCGCAATATGCCATTTATGACTTGGGAAGCCGACCTCCGCTGGACTTCGGCCAGCCTGAGGGTGCCCTCCTTCGCGAGCGTGCAGACCCCCTCTGGCCTGGTTTCAGCCCCCTCCGAACTTCCACATGGCAAGAGTCACCTGGGACTGAACGCCTCCACCGAGTTAGAACTCGGGAAATTCTGGACTGTGCGAGCAGGCCTGTCCCTCGACCAACGCAGCGTCGATGCTTCCTACGCAGAGCCCCTGCTTGGAGGAGCGCCTACCGCGGCCTTCTCCATCGGTGCGGGCTACAAGCTCTGGGGCGGGGAACTCAATTTCGGCTACCAGTACCGGCAGAGCCAAGACCAGGACACCACTCGTTTGAACGGCGTCTGGAGCTCGACGGGCTATCGCTCGATCGGCACCCGTGCCCGGATGGAGGGCATGGGCCATCTGATCGCTCTCGGTTACAAGATGAGCTTCTAACCATGAAGTTTCTCGGCCCCCACGCCTGCGAGGAGGCCCTTGCCCGAGGGGAACTGCACTCCCTCTGGGTCGCCCCTGCAGCCTTTGGCCGCGTTGCGAAACTGGTTTCCGAAGCCCGCGCCGCGGGCGTGGTGGTCCATCGCGATCCTATGGAAAGCCTGGATCGCCGCAGCCAGGGCCAGCGGCACCAAGGCGTGTTGGGCGAGGGCGGTCCCTTCGCCTACACCTCATTTGAGGAGGTGGCGGTTAAGGTGCAGGCTCAGGGAGACGCCGCGTTAGTGTTGGCCCTGGATGGTGTCACCGATCCCCACAATCTGGGCGCCATCCTGCGTTCCGCTGCGGCTGCGGCCGTGGATGGGGTGCTGCTTCCGGAACGCCGCTCCGCGGCCGTGAATGAGACCGTGGTCCGCGCCAGCGCGGGCACGGCGGGTCGGGTGCCCGTGTGTCGGGTGGTGAACCTCGGCCGGGCCCTCGACGATCTGAAGGAAACGGGCGCCTGGATCTATGGATTGGCAGCCGGGGAGGGCAGCCGCGACTATCTGAAGGAACCGTTTGATCGCGCCACAGTGCTGGTCCTGGGCGCTGAAGGAGAGGGGTTGCACCTCAAGATCCGCGAACGTTGCGATGGCCTGCTGCACATTCCCATGCCCGGGGGCATTGAAAGCCTGAACGTGTCCGCTGCGGCGGCAGTGACCTTATTCCGCGTGTTGGCGCGGCGGAGCAACGCCACATCCAAAGATTCCCCTTGAGGGTGTTCCGTTGCCGTGATACCTTTCGAGTTCCCTGTCAGGAAAGCCCTGCCTCGCAGTGACCCTGACACGAAGCCCCGGCAGGAGTTTCGTTGGGAAGCATTGACAAGCCCCGGGAGGGGCGCCGGACAAGCATGCCGAGATGGCCGAGTGGTTAATGGCAGCAGACTGTAAATCTGCCACGCAACGCGTTACGGAGGTTCGAATCCTTCTCTCGGCACCAGTCCTCCAGATACCCCGTGTTTTTTCGGGATTCGGGAGCACTGGATCCCGTCCCCAGGTTTCCACCGCGGGAATAGCTCAGTTGGTAGAGCGTCAGCCTTCCAAGCTGAATGTCGCGGGTTCGAACCCCGTTTCCCGCTCCACCCTCCCCGTCCGCCGGGCCCGCCCGGTTGGCGGCAAGGCCCCCCCGCCTCGCGGCGGGAAGGTTTATAAGCCCACATAGCTCAGCGGTAGAGCACTTCCTTGGTAAGGAAGAGGTCACCGGTTCAAGACCGGTTGTGGGCTCCACCCTTTCGTTTCAAACAGTTCCCCTTCATCTTCTCTCCCACCCTTCAGGAGGTATCCGTGGCCAAAGAGAAATTCGACCGCTCGAAGACCCACGTCAACATCGGCACCATCGGGCACGTGGATCACGGCAAAACCACGCTGACTGCAGCCATCACCTATATCCTCGCCAAGAAGTTCGGCGGCGAGACCAAGTCCTATGACCAGATCGACTCCGCACCTGAAGAAAAGGCCCGCGGGATCACGATCAACACAGCCCACGTCGAGTACCAGACTGAGAAGCGCCACTATGCGCACGTGGATTGTCCTGGCCATGCCGACTACATCAAGAACATGATCACCGGCGCGGCCCAGATGGACGGTGCCATCCTGGTGGTGGCCGCCACTGATGGTCCCATGCCCCAGACCCGTGAGCACATCCTCCTGGCCCGCCAGGTCGGCGTGCCCTACATCGTGGTCTTCATGAACAAGGTCGACATCGCCGATCCCGAGCTCACCGAGCTGGTCGAGATGGAAATCCGGGACCTCCTGTCCTCTTACCAGTACCCCGGCGACGACATTCCCATCATCAAGGGTTCCGCCCGCCTGGCTCTGGATCACGCCGAGAATCCTGACCATCCGGACTGTGCCTGCATCCTGGAACTCATGGCCGCTGTGGACGCCTACATTCCCGATCCCATCCGCGCCATCGACAAGCCCTTCATCATGCCCGTCGAGGATGTGTTCACCATCACCGGCCGCGGCACCGTGGTGACCGGCCGCATCGAGGCAGGCGTTGTCAAGGTCGGCGAGGAAATTGAGATCATCGGCCTCAAGGACACCGTCAAGAAGGTCGTGACCGGCGTCGAGATGTTCCGCAAGTCCCTGGACCAGGGCCAGGCTGGCGACAATGCCGGCATCCTGCTCCGTGGCGTGGAGCGCAAGGACGTGGAGCGTGGACAGGTGCTCGCCAAGCCCGGCAGCATCACCCCCCATACCAAGTTCAACGCCCAGGTGTACGTGCTGACCAAGGAAGAGGGCGGCCGCCACACCCCCTTCTTCAACAAGTACCGCCCCCAGTTCTACTTCCGCACCACCGATGTGACCGGCTCCATCGAACTCGAGGCCCGCCGCGAAATGGTGATGCCTGGCGACAACGTCACCCT
>CAIYNT010000228.1 GCA_903927605.1 uncultured Holophagaceae bacterium | reverse complement strand
CTCGGATCCCCTGAAGACGAATGCCCTGCTTATCGAGGGCATCATCGACGAATCCGACAATGTGTATGCCAAGTTCTGGATGCCGCCTGAGTTCCTGGGCAATCATCAACCCTGCCCGGCCTGCCCCCACAATGAGGGTCCGGTGAAAGACGGTGCCGTCAGGAAGGTCTTGCGTGTTGAATATGCTTAACCCAAGGATTTGCTCATGGCGGGCCCGGAGTATAGCCCGAAGAGACAACCACAGTCCCCCTGTGGTGAGAGCCGAGGCAGCGGCGACTCCCAGGTCGGGAACAAAGTGAACCTCACGGATAACGAGGTTCAGAAAGACACTTAGAAGCAGCAAAGTGGCGGTCGCCATGGCAATGCGAAGCGCGTCTCTAAAGCCTATAAGGCGGTAGTGCTGGAAGGTGAGCTGGAAGATTAAATTCACCCCCAAGCCCAAGGTGACCCACCTTAGAGTGCCGAAGGAGGTGGCGTGGGTGCCTCTGAAGAAAAATTGGCAGGCGACCCAGGCCGCAGCCGCCAGTCCCCCATCCAAAATAAGTTTCACACCTTGCCGAAGCCAGGGCTGGTCAAGGGTGGTTGGCGGCGGAAGGGCAGGGCGGTACGAGGGTAGTGGGTTCATAAAGACTGACTCTCACAGCGATAGGAATAGGCCCGTAGGAAGACAAATTGGTTCAGGGTCAGATCTCTTTGGGAAGCCGATATTGCCTGCCCGTTCATGATACTCTGCTTCTTTGTTTATAGTGTTTTATCCATGAATTCATTGGAGATGTCATGAGATTGTACTCGACGGGTGCTGCAATCTTCGTTGCCGCAGCCCTGCTCGCCCAAGTCCCCCAGGGTCTTGATCTTCAGGCGTTAAAGCAGGCTGCCACCCAAGGTGCTACCGGGACAGCGGATGCGCTACCCACGCGCGGCCCCGCCATTCCTGCGGCGGCGACGGATGATATGACACGCCAGCGCAGCGAGGATGAGAAATTGGACGAGGAGATCCGGGTATTGAAGCGCCGGGAGAAGGGGCCACGGCGTTTCGGGTCGGACCTGTTCCTGGTGCGGCAACGGGGCTCGGCGGCCACGGAAGGGGGCATCGCCGAGGACTACGTGCTGGGCACGGGTGATCGCCTCAACCTTAACGTGTTCGGCAGCGCCACCTTCGATCTGCCCGTGCAGGTGGATGGCCGCGGCGAAATTGTCGTTCCCAAGGTGGGCACGGTCAAGGTGGGTGGCCTGACGCTGGGGAAGGCCAAGGCGGCCGTGCAGGGGCTGGTGAGCCGCAACTTCTCCCGTTCCTCGGTGGATCTGCAGGTGATCAAGCTCCGCGAGGTGCGGGTCTTCGTCATGGGCGAGGTCTACAAGCCCGGCAGCTACTTAGTGTCGAGCCTCAGTTCCCTCGTGAACGTCCTGAGCCTGACCGGCGGGCCCACCGCCGTGGGCAGCTACCGCGACATCCGCGTCATGCGCGGCGGCCAGAAGGTGGCGGGTCTGGATCTCTACCCTCTGCGGGCCGAGGGTCTGGGCAATCCCAACGTGGCTTTGCAGAGCGGGGACACGGTCTTCGTGCCCCTGGCCCAGAACCAGGTGATCCTCGAAGGTGCCTTCCAGCGGGTGGTGAGCCAGCCTCCTCCGCCCCCCAAAGCCGGAGAGGCGGTGGAAGTCGAGGACCTGAGCCTGGATCCGTTGAAGGGTCAACGGGAGCGCGTTCAGCGGGAGATCCAGGCCATCGAGGCGCAGTTGGCTCCCCAGGCGGAGTCCACAGTGGTGGACCCGCAATTGCTTTCCGGGGGCCGAGATCAGACAGTCAAGGCACTCGTTCCAGCCCCTGCCCAGTTGACCCTAACCGAACGGGCCACGCTCGAAGATCGGCTCTCCTTCCTCAAACACCAGATGCTGGCGTTCAAGGAAGCTCCGTCTGGCGATCACCGGGCGCGGATCGATCCTGAAACGAAACTGCCCGTGGTCCTCTCTGAATCCGAAGCCAGGAAGCCCGAATGGCTGCGGCGATGGGAGCGGACGGGCATTGCCCCCTCCATGCAGTTCGAGCTTCGTGCCGGGGAGACCGCAGCCGATGCTCTGCGGTTCGCGGGCGGCTTCGCGCCGGAGGCCGGCCCGGGTTCACTGTCCCTGCGCCGCCGCGAGGCGTCAGGGGTCCTGGTGGGTCAGGACGTATCCACGGCCACCGCTGACCGGACGCTGCTGCAGCGGGGCGATACCCTGTCCAGTCTCCCCCAGCGGGAGCGCACGGGGCCGGTGGTCGAGATCTCCGGTTGGGTCCGGATCCCTGGGTTTTTCGCCCGGACCGAGGCACTGCGGATTGGCGATCTCCTCAAACGGGATGCCCAGGTGCTTCCGGATACCTATCAGGCCCGTGGCGAGGTGGTGCGGACGGCCCTGGACGGCACGACCCGCTTCCTGGTATTCGACGTGGGACGGGCCTTGGCGGGGGATGCCGCCCACGACCTCCTGTTGGAGGACCGGGACCGCGTGGAACTCTTCCGCATGGAGGAGCTCCGTCTGCCGGAGTTCGTGACCGTGCTGGGTCCCGTGGCCCGCCCAGGGACCTATGCCTTCCACAAGGGCATGCGGGCCTCAGACCTGCTCTTCCGGGCGGGTATTCCCGAGAAATCCGCCAACCGCCTCGTGGCCGAACTGGCCCGCAGCCACCAAGGGAAACCCAGCGATATTATTCATCTCGATCTGTCGAAGCTGCTGTCGACCCAGGAGGGATGCGCCGTGACCCTGTTGGATGAGGCATTGACTCCCCTCATCCTCGCCGACGATCAGCTCAGCCTGTTTGAGAAGCCCGACTTCAAGGTGCACCGCACCGTCAGAATCACGGGCTACGTGGCCCGGCCAGGTTCCTACACCCTGGATTCGGATCAGCCCCGATTGTCCGAGGTGATCCGACGCGCTGGAGGCATCGCAGCTGATGGTATGCCCAAGGCAGGTATCTTCCTTCGGCACATGAGTACCATCCAAGACATTGCCCTCACGCATGCCGCAGAGGAATCCGGGTTGGCCGGGAAGGACCCGACTGCCAAAGGCATCAACGAGATCCTCGAACGGCTGAGCGAGACCAGACGCCAGCCGACTACGGGAGTACTGGAGAAGAACCCCCTGATGCATGGGCTAATAGCCGGGAGCCTGAGCCGCATGGTTGTGGATTTCAAGGGTGTGCTGGCGGGCAACGCCCTTGCAGATGTCGAGTTACAAGACGGGGACGAGATCATCATCCCAAGGGCCACAGGAGCGGCTTATGTGGTGGGTGAGACTGCCAGCCCCTTTGCAACCTACAAGGTCCACAGCGGCATGAAGGTGTCTGACCTGCTCAGGTTGGCAGGGGGCACCACCCGGAACGCGGATACCTGGAACATCCGTCTGTTAAAGGCCGATGGCCGCATCCTGGACAGTTGGGTGAATAGCAAGGCCGTGGAGCCTGGCGACACGGTACTGGTGCCCCAGCGCTTCAAGCGCGACACCAGTTGGCAGGAGAACTTAAATGCATTGATGCCCGTGGCCATGGTCCTAACTTCCTTGGCTGCATCGGGCCACTTATAACCATTCTCATTACCGCTTGGATTAGAATGAAGGGCCCCGTCAATGCGGGGCCTTTCGTTCGTGAGTGCCATGATCCTGCGCAAAGAGTACTGGTTCGAAGCGGCCCATTTCATCTACAACCACCCGGGCAAGTGCCGGAACCT
>CAIYNT010000227.1 GCA_903927605.1 uncultured Holophagaceae bacterium | reverse complement strand
TGGCCAGATTCAGGGCCATCCCCTCCCGGAGCCTTGCGCGGTCCGCCTCGGTGAGCGTGCCCGCCAGGGCGACCAGCTCGGCCAGGGACATGGTCCCCACCTGCTCCCGGACCCGCCCGCCCTCCCGGGGATCCAAGTCCCGGCCGGGCAGGGCCAGGGGGACCCCGTCCGCCTCCAGCCGGACCAGCCGCGTGTGCTCCTGCTCGAGCACAGCCCGGCCCACGCCGCCTTCGCAGGCCACGATGCAATCGACGTAGAGTTCGGTCCGGGTCGCGTCCACGTCGACGTGTACGGCGCCCCGCTCCAGCAGCCGGCCAGCCTGAGCCAGCGCCTCGGGCGTGACGGATTCGAAGATCTGCAGGCCCAGGCCAGGGTCCGGCAGGACGGCCCCCAGGGCCAGGGCCCAGAGCACGCCGGTTCGGTGCCCGCTGTTGGGGATGCCCACGGCGTGGCAGTTCTTGTAGGTGCGGGCATCGAGCACCAGCCTCGCCATGCGGGGCTCGCCCCGGCCCTGCCCCGCCGCCAGGCAGGCGGCATAGGCCACGGCGGCAGGCTCCGTGCACCCCAGGGCGGGGCGCCATTCGGCGGAAAGGTAATCGGTCAGGTTCATGGGGGGCCTCGCCACTTCATTCTGTCTGGATCCAAGCATGGTCCCGGTCACAGGCTCTGCGCTACCCTTGGCTCCATGAGCCCCCTCCTCGGACAGCCCCTTCCCGCCTTCACCCTCCAGGACGACCAGGGCGCCACGGTCACGGCCCAGGACTTCAAGGGCCGGTGGACCGTGCTCTACGCCTATCCCAAGGACAGCACCCCAGGCTGCACCACGGAGGCCTGCGACTTCCGGGACAACCTGGCCCGGGTCCAGTCCCTCGGAGCCCAGGTCTATGGCCTCAGCCGGGACAGCCTGAAGAGCCACCAGACCTTCATCGCCAAGCAGGGCCTCCCCTTCCGCCTGCTTTCCGATCCCGACTGCGCCCTCCTGAAGCCCCTGGGCGCCTTCGGCAGGAAGGTCATGTACGGCAAAGAACTCGAGGGCATCCTCCGCAGCACCTTCCTCATCGACCCGGCCGGCATCATCCGCCACGTCTGGCCCAAGGTCAGCGTGAAGGGGCACGTCCAGGCCGTGTTGGACACCCTGGCAAAGCTGCAGGGCTGAGATGAACTGGTCCTACCTCGGAATCGCCGCCTTCCTGCCCCTGGTGGTCGCCCTGGGCCTGTCCCTGCTGGCGGGCGCTATTCAAGCCGTGCGCCTCACCCTGCAGGGTCTGGCCAGCCGCCCGGCCTACGTCCGCATGCTTAAGACCATGGCCTTGGTGTTTCCGCTCAGTTTCCTGGTGGTGACCCTGTGGGATGGTCGATCCACCTGGCCGAGCCTGCTTGGAGCGGCCCTACAACATCCGGCGGACCAACGTACCATGGGCCTGCTACGCATGAGTGGCGCCGGGATCCTCAAGAAAAACGCGGCCAAGGGCGCCTACTGGTTCAGGAAATCGGCCGAGGGGGGCGACGCCGAGGGGCAGCTCCTGCTGGCCAGGGCTCTCCTTCAAGGGCGGGGCCTGACCCCGGATCTCGAGGGCGCCCTGCGCTGGGCCCAGGCCTCGGCTGGACAGGGACAGCCCGACGCCATGGTGTTTGCGGGGGACCAGCTGCGCAGCTCCGACAGTGAGGCGGCTGACCGCTGGTACCGGCGGGCCCTGCCCGCCTACCGTCAGCGGGCCCAGGCCTGGGACGCCGACGCCTGCCTGGCCTATGGCCAGATGCTGTGGCATGGCAAGGGCCTCGAGGTGGACCGCATCGAAGGAATGGCCTGGATGTACGCCTCCCGCCGGATGGGACTGGACCTCTTTGGCGGCGTCATCGTCCAGCTGAGCGAGGGAACCCTCTCCGGACCCCAGCGCCTGGAGGCCGCCCAGCGTGCCATGGCCATCCTGAACGGCCTGCCCCACCGGAGGTAGCGGAGGCTTGGGGCCAATGCTCAGGGGCCAGCTGGACCGATCCGGCTTCAGCCCGCCATGATGCTGAAGCCGCCGTCGACATAGAGGACCTGGCCCGTGACCCCTCGGCCCATGTCGCTGAGCAGGAAGACGCCGGCATCCCCCACTTCCAGCTGGTCCGTGTCCTTCTGCAGGGGGGTGTGGGAACGGTGGTGCTTGAGCTTGGAACCGATGCCCGGAATGGCCGAGGCGGCCAGGGTCTTGATGGGTCCGGCGGAGATGGCGTTCACGCGGATGCCCTGGGGCCCAAGGTCCGCGGCCAGGTAGCGCACGCTGGCCTCCAGGGCGGCCTTGGCCACCCCCATCACGTTGTAGCCGGGCACCACGCGGACACTGCCCAGGTAGCTGACGGTGATGATGGACCCGCCCTCGGGCATGAGGGACTGGGCCGCGTGGCTGACCGCCGCCAGGGAGTAGGCGCTGATGTCATGGGCCACCCGGAAGTCCTCCCGGCTGGTCTCCACGAAGCGCCCCTCCAGGGCCTGGCGCGGGGCGTAGGCCACGGCGTGCACCACGAAATCGAGCTTGCCCCCTTCTTGCGGAGTTCGTCGAAGGTCATGACGATCTGGCTGTCGCTGCCCACGTCCAGGGGCAGCACCAGGGGGTCCCTGAGCTCGGCGGCCAGTTCATGGACGTTCTCCCCCAGGCGTTCGTTCTGGTAGGTCAGGCAGAGCTGGGCCCCCGCCTCCGAGGCCCGCTGGGCGATGCCCCAGGCGATGGAGCGCTTGTTGGCCACCCCGATGATCAGGCCCCGCTTGCCCTCCAGCAATCCGCCCGTGGTCCCCATGCGATCTCCTCCAGAGTCGTGTCCGAACAATCACTTAGGATAGCCCAGAACCACGGAGATGCGCTATACCCAAGGTCAGGAAGCCCGCACCCCAATCCTATTCCTCCCCCCCTTCCTTCTGCGTCATCCTGCCTCTGCCTGTTTCCCGAGGTCCCGTGCTTCACCTTGCTCCAGCGCTCATCTTTGCCCTCGTCCAGCCCCAGGTCCCGGCCTTCCGCACCGACCTGGAGGCTGGCCACTACCTCAAGGTGCTGGCGGAAGCGGACCAGCGGCTCCGCCAGGATCCGGGCGACGCCCTGGCCTGGGCCGCGAAGTCGCAGGCCCTGTCGAGCCTCCAGCGCTTTGGCGAGGCCCAGGGCGCGGCCGACCGGGCGGTCTCGCTGAACCCCCGCCTGGCCGATGCCTTCCTGGCCCGGGGCTTGGCGCGCATCGGTGCAGCCATCAAGGAAAGGGATCTCGGCAGCCTGCGCCCGGCCATCGCGGGTATGGACGACCTGCGTGCCGCCACCGAGGCCGACCCCACCCTGGCCCCGGCCTGGACCAGCCTGGGCCTGGCCTACGAGATGGCGCCGGGCCTCCTGGGAGGCTCCACCCGGAAGGCCCTGCAGTGCGCCGATCGGCTGAAGGCCCTGGCCCCGGCCCGGGGCAACCTCCTGCAGGCCATGATCCTGGTGGAAGAGGACCGGTGGCGGGAAGCCGAGCCCTGGTTTGCCCGGGCCCTGGCCCTGGCGCCCCAGGACCCCGAGGTGGTGGGCCAGTGGCTGGACGCCCTGGACAGCCGCCCCGCCAAGAAGGCCCTCGGCGAGGCCGGGAAGAACGCCCGGCTCCTGGCCGAGGCCCAGCGTCTGCTGCCTGGCGTGCGTTCCCGCGCCCAGGGGGTGGCGGCCGTGAGCGACGCCTACCTGCACGGGGGCCGGCCCGAGACCGCCTGGCAGGTCCTCCAGGAAGCCCTGCCCCAGGTGGACGTCCCCAGCCTCCTCCGCCTGCAGCTGGGGAAAGTGGCCGCCGCCAGCGGCCTGCACCGAGCTGACGGGCTGGCGGCCCTGGACCAGGTCCTGCGCGAGCCCCTGGAAGGCGGGTCGTCGGGCTACCCCGGCGCCTGGTGGCGCAAAGGCCAGATCCTTCGCGATCTGGGCCGCAAGGACGAGGCCCGCCACGCCGCCCAGGAAGCCATGAAGCTGGATCCCAAACACCGAGGGGCGAGAGAGCTGGTGGAATCGCTGGGCAACTAAGGAGCTAAGCGCGGTCCCGTCCGGCCTCCACCAGCCCCAGAGCCAGCAGGGCCAGAGCACACCCCAGACTGAATGCGGTGAGCGCCCACTTGGACGTGGGCGGTGGGGTCCCGAGCATCTCATCGGGATCCTGTATCTCGATTCGGTACTTCCCCACAATGGTGACCTTTGGGACGTCCAATTTCTGCTCGTTGTAGAACGGCTTCTGCGCGGCGTGCATCTCCTGTCGCGCGCCCGGAATGTCGATGGCCTGCTGGGCACAGGTATAGGGCAGTACCCAGGGGATGAAGTCCCGTCGCCACATAGGGGTTAGTTCCTTCCCCCCCAGGGAGATGGTGAGCAACAACCCCACCATCGCAAACATGATGGGAACGGCGGCATTGTTGATCCGATCTGACAGCCAGAGGTAGAGCGCCAGCAAGGGCAGGCTCCCCAAGTAGGACCAGGCCAACACCCGAATGAGGGCCAACCAGGGGAAGGCGCTGCGAACCAGGGGATTCAAGTACCCGATCAGCCTGGATTCTGCCCAAAGCAAAACCAGGATTGTACTGAGCACCAGCCCGAAGCTAAGCGCGAGAATCAGGGCCTTGGCGGCGAAGACCGCCCGCCGAGAAACCGGCTGCACATGCAGGTGCTTCCAGAGGCTGAACCGGTGTTCGGACCGGAACAGCAGCGGGGGCAGCAAGGCGAGGAGCAAGGGGTGGAAATACCCAGACCAGGTGTCGGCCAGCGACTTGATGGGTAGGGCGCTCAACCCCTGGTGCGCCTCTGCCGTCAAGTTCCGCGTCAGCAGCAGGGGCAGCCCGGAGAGAAGAAAATCCGCCAGGAGGAACAGGACCGGAAAGACCCACAGGAGCCGAAACGCGGCTGATCGCCGGAGTTTGCGAACCTCCGCGACAAGCAAGTTCAAGTACTGAGCCATGGCGTTTCCTTAGCGTTGTTCCTCACGGCGGGAGAAATCGAACGTTCCCAGGACCACGAAGAGGACGGTCAGCCCGCAGGCTGAGACGAACAACCCGAACATCCCCGCGTGGGTCCCGAAAACCACCCTGACGCCCGCAGCCGCCAGGGCCCAGGGTGACCACTTCACAGGCATCCGGAGACCCGCCAGCAGGACTGTCAGAAGGCTGCCCACCAGGGCCAAAGTCAGGTTCGACCCGACCCCGCGTAATCGGGTCGACAACCAGGTGTGCAGGCCGACCAGGGGAAGGGAAGCAATGAAGGAGGTGATGCTGAGCTGGGTGAAAAGCAGGAGCTTGCGCGGCCCCATCTCCAGGTACAAGAGGTATCTGGAGATCAGCAGGCTGGCCAGCAGGACCAGCAGGGCGAGCACCAGCTGGGCGATCAGCATCAAGGCCGCATGGCTCATGCATTTGGCCAGGTAGTGGAAGCGCCTGGGAACCGGCTGCAGCAGCAGGTGCTTCCAGGCACCCGCCTCCTCCTCCGCTTCCCAGGAGAGGAGGCAGACCAGTGCCACCGTGATGGGCATGAAGATCAGGTTCCAGGCGGAGTAGACAATCTGGTACCAGACCTGGAACCCGGGGCCCAGCTTGCTGGCCTGGACTTCCGAGTTCCAGAAAATGAGGAAGAGGAATCCGACCAGACTGGATGGACAGAGGATCGCCGCCACCGTGGCCCAGTTCCTTCTCCACTTGAGCCTTTCTGCGGAAAACAAAGACGCCAGGGTGCTCATGCACCCTCCAGCAGGTCCAGGAACCGCGTCTCCAGGCTCACCCTGCGGGGCGTCAACTCGTACAGGGCCACCCCCGAGCTCACGAGCTGAGCCGCCAGGGCGGGAACACCTTCGTCGGAGCATTGGACGAGCACATAGGGATCCTCGTACTTCACCTCCAGTCCGCTCCCCCGCAGCAGCTCCATGGCCCGGTCGGCCTGGTCCACCCGGATCTGCTGCCAGGGGGCGCCCTGGCCGCCCAGGTCGGCCGTGGGGCCCTGGTAGCGCAGGCGTCCACGGTGGATCACGACCAGGTTCGAGGCGATCTGTTCGACCTCGGCCAGGATGTGGCTCGAGAGAAAGACAGTGGCGCCGGTCTGCCTGGGAACCTGGCGGATGAGCTCGCGGATCTCCTGGATGCCCGCCGGGTCCAGCCCATTGGTCGGCTCGTCCAGCACCAGCAGGCGCGGGCTTCCGAACAGGGCCAGGGCCATGGCCAGGCGCTGGCGCATGCCCAGGGAGTACTGCTGGACCACCCGGTGGGCGTCCCGTGTGAGTCCCACGACCTTCAGCACGCGCTCCGTCTCGGGGCGGGCCCCCCCCCGCATGAGCCGGGTGATCTCGACGTTCTCATGTCCCGTCAGGTGCCCGTACAGGGAGGGGGACTCGACCATGGCGCCCAGCTGGCGAAGGGCCTCCACCTGGCCGGGCCGATGGCCCAGCACCTCGCAAGTGCCGCTGGTGGGCTTGAGCAGCCCCAGGAGCAGGCGGATGGTGGTGGTCTTGCCCGCGCCATTGGGCCCCAGGAAGGCCGTGATGGTCCCCTCGGGGACCCGCAGGTCCAGCCCCTCG
The DNA here is from genome assembly GCA_903927605.1 of uncultured Holophagaceae bacterium. The sequence continues at coordinate 6,519 of CAIYNT010000227.1, read as the reverse complement.
ACCGCAGGGAGCTTCCCGAACCGCCTGCTGAGCCCATCGGACCGAATCGCCAGGGTCATCTCTCACCTCGACACACTTCTTTTACTAAAAACCAACGGGGCCTGGTGTCAACCCTTGGGGCAGGACTGGGGACAGACAGCGGTCCAACCAGCCCTGCACACCTGGAATCTTGATGCTCCCCGGGCCGGGAAAGGATGAGCTCTCGGCCCTGTTGCCGAATGCCTAGCCAAGATGAACCCAGGGGCGCGACCAGGGTGGACGCATTGGAGCACGGGGCTGACCCAACGCGTCAGTCCCCCAAGCCAGGGTCGGACCCACCCCTGGGCCAGCCTTCCCGCCAGGCCATCCAGCCCCTTGGGATGGAGGCATTTCAGCCGTGCCTAGCCAATTGGCACGGGGCTTGATACCTTTGCTTGCGGCCATCGCCCATAGGAGATCACCCATGAAGAATCAGAAGGGCTTCACCCTCATCGAACTGCTGCTCGTGCTTGCCATCATCGGCATCATCAGCGCCATCGCCATCCCCGCCCTGCTCAGCCAGCGCTCCCGCGCCCGGGACAAGGCCTCCATCGAGAACATGGTGGGCCGCGTGGGCGACCTGGTGGGCCAGTACGACAAGGCCCGCGAAGCCGGCAGCACGACCATTCCCAAGGACCTGGGCACCTACCTGGCGAACACCAGTGCCGACAAGAATCCCTGGGATCCCTCCACGGCCGCCTTCAATACCACGGTTACCGCGGGCAAGGCTACCGACATCACTTCGGCCACCTTGGAAGCGCAGGGCCTCGCCACAGTCCTGGGTCAGGCCGCCTTCGGCATCGTCGTGCCCGGGCAGGGCGGCGTCGGCTTCATCGAGGGTGGCGTGCTTTGCGCCAACCCCCAGGGGGCGGCTGCCAACATGATCGTCACCAAGGTGACCGCCATCGAGTAGGCCACCCTCCTGGCCTCGATCGCGCGAAGGGAGGCCCCGGCTTCCCTTCGCGTTTTTTTGGCCATCTTGGATTGCAGGGGTGCACTGGCCCCGGTCGAGAAATGACACGTTTTTTGCTTTATTTCTCATGGCAAGGTTTTACACCACTCACCCCTCTGGAGGCCCCATGAAGCGCCAAGCCGGTTTCACCCTCATCGAGCTGCTGCTCGTCCTCGCCATCATCGGCATCATCTCGGCCATCGCCATCCCGGCCCTCCTGGGCCAGAAGGAGCGGGCCAACCAGAAGGCCACCGAAGCCACGGCCCAGTCGGTCGTCTCCGAGTGCACCTCCTCCGCCAAGCTCATGAATGCCGCCACCACGGTTCTGGTCCGGGGCTATGTGGCCGGCCTGCCCAACTTCACGTTCCCCCGCTGCAAGAACGCCTATACCCCCACCATTACGGCCCTGCAGAACGGCGCCGCCGCCGCTGCCAATGGCCAGGTGGGCATGGTGGATGCCGTCCAGAACGATGCCAACGGGGTAGCCGTCAATGTCATCACCGTGAGCTACCAGCACGGCGCCTCCGGCGGCTCCGTGGCCATGGCCAACGTCCCCGTCGAGTAGGCCAGTTCAACCCGGGGCTCAGACCGAGTGTCCGATCGTGCACGTCCCAGATTCATCCCACCGTCCATTCGGGGCGGATAGTGTTGTGTTGCCGAGATTCAAACAATGGTCATTCCCATCGCCTCCTTGGAGCATCCATGAACAAGCAACAAGGCTTCACCCTCATTGAGCTGCTGCTGGTCCTCGCCATCATCGGCATCATCTCCGCCATCGCCATTCCGGCCCTCCTGGGCCAGAAGGAACGGGCCAACCAGAAGGCCACCGAGGCCACGGCCCAGTCCGTGGTGGCCGAGTGCACTTCCGCCGCCAAGCTCATGAATGCCGCCGCCACGGGAACAGTCAGGATCTATGTGGCCGGCCTGCCCAACTTCACGTTCCCCCGCTGCAAGAACGCCTACAACCCGACCATCACGGCCCTGATCAACGGCACGGCCGCCGGCAACAACGGGGAAGTGGGCATGGTGGACGCCGTCCAGGTGGATGCCAATGGGGCCAACGTCAACGTCATTACCGTGAGCTACCAGCACGGTGCCTCGGCCGGCTCCGTGGCCATGGCCAACGTCCCGGTCGAGTAGCCGCGCGATTCGATGATCCGCCCCGCCCAAGTCCCGATCCCTTCGGAGGCTTGGGCGTTGTTCTGCATTCCCATGGCGGACGGCGACCCCGGCCGATTCCCCGCCGAAACCTGCTCGGCCCCGCGCCAACCGGCGCATGATCAGGGTGGACCCGCCGGTGTTCCGGCGGGCCCGGCAGGGACATCCCAGTCCAGTTCTTCAGGAGGCGTCATGCGTCGGCAGTCGGGCTTCACCCTCGTCGAACTGCTCCTGGTGCTGGCCATCATCGGCATCATTTCCGCCATCACCATCCCCGTGCTCATGGGCAACCGGGAAAGCGCGCGGGAGAAGGCCACGGAAGCCATGGCCCAGTCCGTGGTCTCGGAGTGCGGGGCGGCCTCCAAGATGATGAGCGGGGCCAACCCGGCCGCAGTCATCGCCTACGTGCAGGCCCTTCCTAACTTCACCTTTCCCCGTTGCAAGAACGCCTACAAGCCGACCGTCACGGCCGTCGTGGCCGGGACCGCCACCAACGATGGCGAAGTTGGGATGCTGGCGGGCCAGCAGAACGACACCAACGGCAATCCCACCAACATGATCACCGTGAGCTACAAGCACCAGGGCACGGCCGTGCCCCTCTCCATGTCGAACGTCCCCGTCGAATAGGACCCCATGGCCCCAGGACGGCAGTCGTCCGACGGAGGGCGTCCGCTGGCAGGACAGAAAGGCGTGAGGCCTTTCCTCAGGGATAGACCTGTTTCCCCGTCTGATCGGCCACGTAGATCTTTCCGGCGTGGCCGGGGCGGTTGTCATCGACTTCCAGGGTGTAGGTGAGCCCCCCATTGGCGATCGTCAGAGAATAGGTCATATTCGACCCGCCCTTGACCCCGAACATCGGGGCGATGGCCGTGTTACTGGCGACATAGCTGCCGTCAGCCTGCGGCGTCCAGGTGTAGGGCCCACCCGCCGGCCCGTAGATCCCGGTGTCGGCCTTGCTGGTCTCCAACATCAACTGAAGCGCCTTGGTGTTCTGCTGGGCATCCCCCACCAGGTCGGCGTTTCTCTTCTGACCGAGGAGCGCCGGAATGGCGATGGCGCTCAGGATGCCAATGATCACCACCACCAGCAGCACTTCGATAAAGCTGAAACCCTTCGTTGTCCGTTTCATCATGACCTCCCGAACCCCAATGGGATGCAATTCACTGGCCAATCGGCCCTCAACTCTTGTCGAAGGCGGCCGCCATGCCGAAGATAGGCATGTACATGGCGATCACGATGAACCCCACGATGACGCCCAGGACGGCGATCATGATGGGCTCCATGAGGCTGGTCATGGAGGCCACGGCGTTGTCCACCTCGTCCTCGTAGAAATCAGCCACCTTGGATAGCATGGCGTCCAGGGCACCCGTAGCTTCGCCCACCCCCACCATCTGCACCACCATGGGGGGAAACACCTTGGTTTCCGCCATGGGAGTGGCGATGTTGCGGCCCTGCTCCACGGCGTCCTTGGACTTCAGGATGGCGTTCTGAATCACCATGTTGCCGGAGGTCTTGGCGGTGATGTCCATGCCCTCGAGGATGGGCACGCCGGAGCTGATGAGGGTGCCCAGGGTCCGGCAGAACCGGGCCACGGCCACCTTGCGCAGCACGTCCCCCAGGACGGGGATCTTCAGCATTACGGTATCGATCTGGAGTCGTCCCACGGGCGTGGCGTAATACTGGCGAAGGCCCACCACCACGATCCCGATCGATATGATCAACAACCACCAGTAGTTGATGATGACGTTCGAGATGGCGATGCAAACGATGGTGGGATAGGGCAACTTGCTGCCCATGCCTGAATACATGGCCGAAAACACCGGAATGACCTTGACCATGATGACCACCACGACGGCGATGGCGATCGAGATCACCGCCACGGGATAGGTCATGGCGCTCTTCACCTTGGCGGTCAATTTTACGGATTTTTCGATGTAGCCCGACAGCCGCTGGAGGATGACGTCGAGAATGCCGCCGCTTTCTCCAGCGCCCACCATGTTCACGAAGAGGTCGTTGAAGGCCTTGGGGTGCTTGGACAGGGCGGTCTGGAGGGTGGAGCCCTTCTCCACATCCTCCCGGACGGATGCGATGATGCGCTGGAAACCCTTGTGGGCCTGCTGGGCGCCCAGGATCTCCAGGCACTGCACCAGGGGCAGTCCCGCATCGATCATCACGCTGAACTGCCGGGTGAAGATGGCCAGATCCTTGGGGGGCACCTTGCCGAGGGAACGGCCCCCCGCGGCGGCCATGAGCCGGACGTTCATGACCTCGAAGCCGTTACGCTTCAAGGTGGCGGCGGCGGCGTCCCTGGAATTGGACACCAGGACGCCCTCCTGCACCTCCCCCAATCGGTTCTTGCCTTTCCATGCATAAGCGGGCATGCGGACCTCGGCAATGGGCTGGACTCAACGGTGCCTTCAGGATAGGCAGGAATGCGGCAGCAGAGAAGTCCTAGGTGTACTTGATGTTGGGGTTCCGGCCACCGAGGGCCGGATTGGCGGTCGGGGGCGCCGTTGCGGCCCGCCCACCCGCGGCGCCGACGCCGACGCCCCGGTTGATGAGCTCGCGCAATTCGTCCACGTTGGAGGAGTATTCGAGGGCCTGATCCTGCGTGATATCCTTGCGCATCACCAAGTCCGACAGGCTCTGGTTGAAGGTCTGCATCCCGTACTTGGACTGGCCCGACTGCATCACCCCGTAGATCTGGTGGATCTTGTCCTCCCGGATGAGGTTCCGGATGGCGGAATTGGGCAGCATGATCTCCAGGGCCAGGGCCCGGCCCTTGCCGCTGGCCTTGGGGATGAGGCTCTGGCAGATGACGCCCTCCAGCACCAGGGAGAGCTGAGCGCGGATCTGCGGCTGCTGGTGGGCGGGGAACACGTCGATGATGCGGTTGATGGTCTGGACAGTGCTGCTGGTGTGCAGGGTGCCGAAGGTGAGATGGCCGGTCTCGGCGATGGTGAGGGCGGACTCGATGGTCTCCAGGTCGCGCATCTCGCCCACCAGCACCACGTCGGGATCCTGGCGCAGGGCGGAGCGCATGGCCTTCTTGAAACTGTGGGTATCCGCGTGGATCTCCCGCTGGTTCACCAGGGCCCGCTTGTGCTTGTGGACGTACTCCACGGGGTCCTCGATGGTGAGAATGTGCACCGGATCCTCGGAATTGATCTTGTCCACCATGGCCGCCAGGGTGGTGGACTTGCCCGAGCCGGTCACGCCGGTCACCAGCACCAGGCCCCGGGGCTTGTCGCAGAGGGACTGGATGGCGGGGGGCAGGCCCAGCTGCTCGAAGGTGCGGATCTGCTCGGGGATGGTCCGGAAGACCCCGGCCGTGGCGCCCCGCTGGTTGAACACGTTGGCCCTGAAGCGGGCCACGCCCTGGAGGCCGAAGGAGAAGTCCACCTCGAGGTCCTCCTCGAGCCGGTGCTTCTGCTGGTCGGTCATCACACCGTAGCAAAGCCAGCGGGTCTGGGCCGCGTCCAGGGGCGGCAGCTTCAGGGGCACCATGCGCCCGTCGATGCGGATCTGGGGGGCCGATTCCGTCGTGATGTGCAGGTCCGTGCCCCCGTACTCCACCATGGTCTTCAGGAGCTGCTGCAGGGGGGCAACGTAACTGGCGCCGACTTCGCTCATGAGAGCCTCATCTACAACACGGTTTCTCGGATGATCTCTTCGATGGTGGTGACGCCATCCAGGACCTTGCGGCAGCCGGAGCGGCGCAGGGTGATCATGCCTTCCTTCTGGCCCTGCTCGCGGATCTCGATGGCGGAGGCGCCGGTGAGGATCATGTCCTTGAGGGTCTCGGACATCTCAAGGACTTCGTAGAGCCCCACGCGCCCCTTGTAGCCGCGCTTGTTGCAGATGTCGCAGCCCACGGGCTTGTAGAAGGTGATCCCCCGCTGCACTTCCTCGGGCGTGAAGCCGACCTTGTAGAGGGCCTCCTCGGGCTGATGGTGGGGATCCACCATCTTGCAGTTGATACAGAGGCGGCGCACCAGGCGCTGGGCACAGATGATGTTGACGGAGGTGGCCACCAGGAAGGGTTCCACGCCCATGTTCATGAGGCGGTTGATGGTGCTGGGCGCGTCGTTGGTGTGGAGGGTCGACAGCACCAGGTGGCCCGTGAGGCTCGCCTTGATGGCGATCTCCGCTGTCTCGAAGTCCCGGATCTCGCCCACGAGGATGATGTTCGGGTCCTGCCGGAGGAAGGACCTCAGCGCGGCCGCGAAGTTGAGGCCGATCTGCTCCTTCATCTGGACCTGGTTGATGCCCGGGAAGTTGAACTCCACGGGATCCTCGGCCGTCATGATGTTGGTGTCGACGGTGTTGAGCTTGGCGATGGAGGAGTAGAGGGTGTTGGTCTTGCCCGAGCCCGTGGGGCCCGTCACCAG
>CAIYNT010000226.1 GCA_903927605.1 uncultured Holophagaceae bacterium | reverse complement strand
CGTTGGCTTTGGGGGCTTTCTCGGTCCAGAGGAGCGGCTCCCAGGCTTGGCGCAGGTGCCACTCCACGTGATAGGCCAGCATGCAAAGGAACACGTGTGCCCTGACCCGATTCTCCAGCCGGTGATGGATGGGCCTGATCTGGAGGTCCACTGCCTTCAGGCTGCGGAAGGCGCGCTCCACCCTGGAGAGGGCCTGGTAGGCGGCCTTGGTCTGCTCGGTATTCATTCGCTCCGCGGGCACTTTGGTGCGGATGACGTAGATGCCATCCAGGCTGGCCTCCTGCGCGATTACACCCACCCGGCGATGCCAGCTCAACCCATTCGCCTGGATCAGGATCCGGAAATACTTCCCCATTCCCGTCTTCGCCAGGGCCTTCCCGGCCGCCATACCAATCTCGCCCGCGCCGCGCAGGGGCTTGGTCTTCCGCTGGGTGGCATCGAGCACCTTCTGCAAATGCCGCTCAGTGGTCTGGAGCAAGTCCTCCCGGCGATGCTGGCTGCGCTCCTTGGTGTAGGGATTGAAGCAGGCGATGAGGCGCTCGCCAGGGAAGTCCGGGTGCTGGATCTCCGCCATCCGGTCCGTGTCGAACAGGCTCGGCGTGATCACCCGGGCCTCGGCCAGCTTCCGGACGCTCGCCTCCTTGAGCGCCGTCACCCAGTCCAGCCCCAGGGGCTCCAACTCCTGCCGGATGGTCGTCTCCGAGACCATTCCTCGGTCGCCCACCAGCACCACATGATCCAGGCCAAAGCGGGTCTTCAGCTTCTGCACTTGGTTCGCCACGGTCTGGTGGTCGTTCGTGTTGCCTTCGAACACCTCCACCGCCACGGGGCAGCCCTCGGCGTTGCAGAGTAGGCCGTAGGTGATCTGCATCCGGTCGCGACGGTGGTCCCGCGAATACCCGAACCGCGCCAGTGGGCAGTGCTTCCCCTCCATGTACGAGGACGACACGTCGTAGAGCACCAGGCAGCCGTTCGTCAGATGCTTCGCCGCGAGGGCGTCCTCGATCTTCTCCTGACGCGCCACCAGCCAATCCATGGCCGCATACAGTTCGTTCTCGTCCGCCCCTTCCACGCCCAGGACTTGGCCCAAGGTGGAGGACCTGGTTCCTTCCGCCAGCAAACCCGACAAGGACAACTTGCTCCCCGCGTACAGCACACGCCCCGCCACCAGCGCCATCGCCAGATCCTTCTCCCGGCTCTTGCGGGTGGCAAAGATGCGATCGAGGCCCAAAGCTCGCATGGTCCCAACCACTGCTGCCACATGGCCGTGGGGACGAACGAACGCCAACTCGACCTGCTCAGCGGCGGGAGCCAATACCTCACCCTTCAGAGCCAGGCGCAGAACTTCCACCGCGGCATCAGGGAGCATGGAGAGGTTCGCCACCGTGCGGTTCTGAACCCTCCCATCCTCGCGGAAGGAATGACGGAGCAGGTGAGAGCGGTAGACCTTGTCACCGACTTTCTTGGTGATTGTGGCGACATGGACAGAGAGGTCAGACAGGTTCATGGCCACTAATATAGGACGGCATGCCCATCAGTCAAGACTATATTCTGTCTACATCGTGCAGCCTCCAATCGCAGCAAAGCTATATCACAGATGCATCAAGGCCCGAAATCCATATGGAACTTCAGCCAGGTCCTCATCGCCTTGCTCGAAGCCGAAGCAGCCCCTCAGCAAGCCCTCACGATAACCTGATCCCCAGAACGGGGCGTTTCACCACCGACCAGATCAATAGTTGACCAGAAACACGGAACCTAATCCTCGCAAACTCAAACCGTACATGGGATTCCTCGCTGAATTCACCGGGAACTTCGGTTAGGGCTGATCACTTTAGCTTGAATTCCAACGGCGATAGCATAATCAGGGATACTCTTGGTTACCACCGAGTTCGCACCCACAATTGCATTTCTACCAACTGTAACACCTGGCAATATGACCACCCCAATACCCAACCAACAACCTTCCTTTAGCCTAACTTCACCTTTGAAAACATCTCCCTGTTGAATAATGGGACGTTGAGTATCAGTATGCATATGTTCGCAATCACTTATAAATACTCTATCCGCAATAAGAACATTTTTTTCAATGATAACGCT
>CAIYNT010000225.1 GCA_903927605.1 uncultured Holophagaceae bacterium | reverse complement strand
CCAACCCGCGCAGTCCGTCATCCGCCAACCGGAAGTCCCGATGCATGTCCACCAGGTGGAACACGCTCTGCACCAGGTCCCGGATGGCGATGGGCTTCATGAACAGATTCGAGGCGCCCATACGCATGGCCCGGATGGCGTAATCCACCGAGGACTGGCCCGTCATCAGCACCACCGGAAGGCGCGGCTGCATGGCCTTCACCTTGTGGATGACGTCGAATCCGTCGAGGCCCTCCATATTGATGTCGGTGATGACCAGGTCAAACTCAGGGGCCGACGGATTCTGGAGGAGTTCCAGTGCCTGGGCGGCATCAGGGTAGGCATGCACCTCCATCCCGTAGTGAGCCAGGGCCGAATGCACCATGTCCAGCACCGCCGGATCGTCATCGACCAGGAGGATGTGCGCGGCCCGTCGGTTCATGGAGACTCCATAGGGTCGATTCTATCCAATCGGCAAATAGGGTGCGACCAGCGACCAAGTCCGGTCCAGGGCACCGGTCAGGGACTCGGGAAGGGTCGTCGCCCCGGCGGATCTGAGGGGCGCCTTCGCCAGTGCAGCCAGGATCCAAGGTCCGACCCCATCCGCGGGAACGACTGCAAGACGATCCGCCGACCGCAGCGGCTGCACCAGATCCTCAAAATTGGAGAAGCCCGGACCGATGATCGTGGGAAGGCCCGCCCGGATGGGCTCCAGGGGATTGTGCCCCCCGGAGGCGGCCCAACCACCGGCCACCACAGCCAAGGTACCCTCCGCGTAGGCGGCGGCAAGCTCACCCAGGGTGTCGAGCAGCAGAACGCCAGTCGAGCGCCAGGCGGCCTCGGGCGGCCATGGTGCAGAGGCCCGGCGGAAGGCGTGGCCCCGTTCCGTGAGAACCCGGGCTACAGCTTCGAAGCGCCGGGGTTGCCGGGGCGCGAGGATCAGGCGCAGGCCCGGTGTGTCCGTCCTGGCCGCCTGCCAGGCCTCGAGCAGCGGGCCTTCTTCGCCCTCCACCGTGTTGCCGACCACCAGCACCGGAAAATCGGCCCACGCGGCCCGCAACGCGGCCCAGCCTGCATGCAGAGGCCGTGGCGCGGGCAAGTCGGCCTTGAGGTTGCCGCCCAGCGCCACCTCCGACGCCCCCAATCGCCGGAAGGCCTCGACACTGGCCTCGTCCCGGGCCGCCACCAGCGTGAGGCGCGCGGCGGCCCGCCGCAGCCAGGGTCCGCCGCGCCGGAGGGACTTCTCCGTCAGGCGCCCGTTCACTACGAGGCGCGGCACGCCCCGGGCTTCGAGCGCCTCCAGCAGGCTCGGCCAGAGCTCCGTTTCCAGGGCAATGAAGGCACCCGGGGCGTGGCGCAGGAAGGGCTCCAGCCCGGCTGGATCATCCAGGGGAAAGGCGCCGCCCGTGACTAGGCCGGTTCCACCGTCCCAATCCGGCAAGCGGCGGGCCAGCAGCTCGAGACCCGCCGGGGTGCCGGTGCTCAAGTGGACGCGATGACCGGCCCCGCGCAGGCGACCCACCAGGCCATCCGCCAGCAGCAGCTCGCCCACACTCACGGCGTGCAGCCAGATCCAGCGCCCCGCAGGAAGATCCGGCGCCTCCGCCTGCAGCCGCACCCGCCAGCCTTCCGGCAGGCCCCGGACACAGGCCCGGGCCGCAGCCCCGGCCAGGGACACGGCCACACGGTAGCTGAGGTCGAGGATGTCCACTCCCCAACGCTCTCATAAATTCAGGTTTGTGCGGTGGATATCAGGATCATCCGCAGCCATCCCTGGCAGCGGAGTCCGCCTGCTCCCTGGGGTCTGGAACCGTGATGGCATCGTTCCTGGGGTGTATAACCTTCTACCGGCACGAAACCGGCGCCACCACCGTGCCTTCCTGGTTGCGGATGAAGGCGGGCGAGCCGGTGAAGCCGGGGCCGCGATCAAATGGGAAGCTCTGAGCTTCCCATCCGCCCCTCACAGCGGCACAAACTCGTCCAGGATGCGTGCGAAGGTTGGGTGGCGCCGGTAGCCCCCATAGGCCATTTCCGGCGCCGATTTGCCGTAGTTGTCATTGCCTTCGATGATGGCGGGCCCATCGGGGAGGATGGCCACATCCCAGCCCACGAGGCGGCTGCCCGGGGCCACCAGGGCTGCCCGAGTCACCAGGAGCTTGGCCTCTTCGAAGAAGGGGACCTGGAATCCCTCGAATCTGAACCCAGTGTTGGGATGGGTTTGGTAGACCCGGCCGCCGTGTTCCAGAAACTGCATGCCTGGAGTATTGAGGTATCCCGTCTGGAAGTCGATTCCCACAAAACATCCACCCTGGCTGACGTTGTCCACGTACCGCCCATCCCCGCCAAAGCGGATGAACGCGGTCAGCGCCTCAGCTCGGCCGTCGTCATGGACGAAGGTGTCCATGCGGATGGTGTTGATGCTGGGTGGGTAGATGGCGCTCACCAGGGGGTGCTGCTGGAGCGCCTCCTGAAACAGGAAGGAACCTCCGATGATCTCTTGATGGAGAGAGTCGACCATTTCCCTGTCCTCCACCATCTCCGCTGTGATCAGGTGGGTGCCCTTGCCTTGCATTCCATCGCGGGGCTTGATGAAGATCCGGCGGTGGGTTGAATGCTCCACCACTCGATGCAGCACCTGATGGAACGCCTCAAGGGTGGCGATGGTCGCGGGAGTCCCGTCGTGGAAGAGGGTGCGGCAGTTGTGGCCAAGTAGCCGAGGCACACGGATGCCAGCTCGTTCGAAAAGGAGTTGGAAGAAGAGCTTGTCATCCAGCATCAGGCTTTCGTTTGCAGAACCGCCAGCGTGCAGCCGGGCATGTAGGCGATCGACGCGGCGGTTCCCGATGTAATCGAGATAGTTGGTGATGGGTCGCCGGTACAGACAGCGGCTGAGGTAGTGCACCGGCCATTCCCGTTCCTGCCAAGTGGCCCTAGCCAGTTCATAGGCGATCAGTCCCAGTGGTTTTCGCACCGGGTCGTTCCAGAAGGTTCGTAGTTTCGCGGCCACATCTTTCACGTCCAGGCTCCTTGGGGGGAGGTGTGAAATCCTGTTGAGGGAAGGGGGGGATGATACCCATTCAGCCGACCATGCAGATCCAGAGGGCGAGCTTCCGTGTGGAAAATGGGGGTAAGGGTGGTGGGAGCCATTTGAGCATGGCTTTTGGCCATGAGGCTTTCTTCTGGCTCTCGGACCAAAGTCCGGAATCCGTCGAATCCAGATTTCAGGGGGTGGGCGAGGTGGAGCTCGCCGCACGTTGAACAGTGAGGAGCCGCCCATGCCAATTCGACATACTGTTCCAGGCCTACTCACACGGATCCTTCTGCTCGCCGGGACGGCCTGTGTTCCGCCGGGTGCCGGGGCCTCGAGGCGGGACGTCCTGCAAGCCCAGCTGAACGATTGGAGGGGCCGGCCCTTCGAGTGGGTAGAGAATTCAAACGCCCCATTTCGACACGCTGGTGATCGTGCCTTCATAATTTGTGTTCTGCTTGGGTTGCCTTCCGGATTCTTTCTGGGTGCCCAAGAGGACATGCAAGACCGTTCTTGCCGCGCTATCGGTTGTCAAAGAGGCTTGGCCCAACGATGAACCATGGCTCCGCCGGGGTCAAGATCCGCTCATCACAATCATCAAGCTCTGATCGAACCGAGATGGCGCACCACTCAGGGTGGCTGCTCCTTGCGGCTGAGGCAGTCAAGGGTCGCCACGATGACGCTGGGTTGCTGGGTGACGGCAATACGCTGCATGGATCGTGTGTGTGATGCAGCCTGACTGAAATGCGAAAAACGAAACACCGAGGAACACCGATCAAGCACCCTGGTCTTTCTTCAGTGTTCATCCTTCAGTTCTTGGTGTGCATCGGTGGCGAATGCCTTTTGATCCTTTCTCTGCGCTTCCTGCGTTCTCTGCGGTGGGACAGCCCCCCGCTGATCCCGCAACCTTTATTGGAGCTCAGCAGAATCGCACGGCATCATGGATGGATGAACGGACGCGCGCCCCTGGATATCCTCATCGTCACCGGCCCCCTGGGCGCGGGCAAGACCACCGTGGTCAACCGCCTGCTGAAGGCCGAGGTCGAGGACCACCGGCGGGTGGCGGTGCTCATCAACGAGTTCGGCGCCATCAGCGTGGACGGCACCCTGGTGGATGCCGAGCGGCCCGAGCTGGCCGGTGTGCAGAACCTGGTGAACGGCTGTGTCTGCTGCAGCCTGCGCGACGACGTGGTGACGACGCTGCGAGCCTGGTACGACCAGCCGGAAGGAACGGGGCCGGAACGGGTGGTGCTTGAAACCACCGGCATGGCCGATCCCACGGACCTCCTGGATCTGGAGCAGGAGCCCGCGCTGGCGGGGCGCCTGCGGCTGACGGGACTGCTCACGGTGATCTCCTGCCTGACGCCCGTGGATCACCTGAAGATGAAACCCCTGCTCCACCGCCAGGCGGCCCTGGCCAGCCTCATCCACCTCAGCAAGGCGGACCTGGATCCTTCTTCCGCGGTGGCCTGGGAGAGCGAACTCCGCGCCACCTTCCGCCACATCCCACTGATCGCCACCCGCCATGGCGTGGCTCCCGAAGGCAGCCCGGATCCGTGGCTGGGTGATGTTCGGCCCCTGCCGGAAGGCTGGGCGGCGGCCACCGGCACCAGCTTCGCCGAGGCCCGCGCCCTGACTATGCACTGGGACCACCCGGTGGATCCCGCGGCCCTGGAGGCCCTGCTGCTCGCGCCGCCCGACCGTGGTGAACTGTTGCGGGCCAAGGGCGTCTGCGCCTTCGCCGGCTGGGCCAAGCGCAACGACGGCAGTGATCGCTGGGCCTTCCAGCTGGCGGACGGCAGGCTCGAGATCTCGCCCCTCCCGCTGCGGTCAGACGGCACCGCCTCCGTATGCGCCGCTGTCGTCATCGGCACCGGGCTGGATGCCCCGCACTGGAAGAAATCCCTGCGCGCCCTGGAGCGCCCCCCCGCTGGCCAGCGCCGCAAAATCCTTCTCTGACGCGGAACTGGATCCCGCAGGGGCCAGTTCCGCGCCAGCCTTGGTATCATCGCCTTTCCCCCCTTTCAGGGCTGGCAAGGAGCAGGTGTGGACCAAGTGCTCGACCTCATGGCCAAGGAGCTCAAGCTCCCTCGCGCGGGCGTTGCCGCTATCGTGGCCCTGCTGGAGGAGGGCAACACGGTCCCCTTCATCGCCCGCTACCGCAAGGAGATGACCGGCTCCCTCGACGAAGTGGCCATCCGGGCCGTGGAGGACCGCAACGCGTACTACAAGGACCTGCTGGATCGGCGCAGGACCGTGTTCAAGACCATCAATGAGCAGAGCAAGCTGACGCCGGAACTGAGGGCCCAGATCGAGAGCACCTGGGTGAAGGCGGAACTCGAGGATCTCTACCTGCCCTACAAGCCCAAGAAGCGCACCAAGGCCACCACGGCGCGGGAGCGGGGCCTGGAGCCTCTGTTGGACTCCCTGCTGGCGGACGACAGCGGCGCCGATCCATTCATCATCAGTGAACCCTTCATCAAGGACGAGGACGGCCTGCGCTCGCCCTCCGAATGCATGGAAGGTGCGGGCCACATCCTGGCGGAGCGCCTCTCCGAGGAAGCCGCCCTCCGCGCCTGGCTGCGCCTGGAGTTCCACGAGCACGGCGTGCTCAAGTCCGAGGTCCGCGAGGAGCGCAAGGCCGATCAAGCCGCCCTGCGCTTCAAGCCATACTTCGACTTCTCCGAACCCATCCGTAAGATTCCCAGCCATCGCCTGCTGGCCCTGCGCCGGGGCGAGAAGGACGAGGTCCTTTCGGTGAAGCTGCTGGTGGACCGCGAGAACCTGGTGAGTCAGCTCGTCGCCAAGGTGCCGGTGAACCCTGGCAGCGGCTACCGCCGCTTCCTCAACGAGGTGGCGGGCGATGCCTTCGATCGCCTGCTGGGGCCGGCCATCGAATCCGAGGTCCGCTACGAGGCCAAGAAGAAGGCCGATCTGGAAGCCATCAAGGTGTTCCAGACCAACCTGGACCATCTGCTGCTGGCGCCCCCCGCCGGTCAGCGCTGCACCTTGGGCGTGGATCCCGGCATCCGCACGGGCTGCAAGCTGGTGGTCATCAACCGGCTGGGCCAACTGGTGCAGAACGAGGTGATCTACCCGCTGGAGCCCAAGCGGGACCTGGATGGCAGCCGGGCCATCCTCGAGAAGCTCTGCCTGGCGAACCCCATCGAGGCCATCGCCATCGGCAACGGCACCGGGGGCCGTGAGGTGGAGGCCTTCATCCGCGAATGGCTGACCGAGACCAACCGCACGGGCCTCATCTGCGTGAGCGTGAGCGAAGCGGGCGCCTCGGTCTACTCTGCCAGCGACATCGCCCGGGAGGAGTTCCCAGAGCATGACGTCACCGTGCGCGGCGCCGTGAGCATCGCCCGGCGCTTCCAGGATCCCCTGGCCGAGCTGGTGAAGGTGGATCCCAAGAGCATCGGCGTGGGCCAGTACCAGCACGACGTGAACCAGACCGCCCTCAAGAAGGGCCTGGACGACGTGGTGGAGAGCTGCGTGAACCGCGTGGGCGTGGACCTCAACAGCGCCTCCTACAAGCTGCTGGCCTACGTGGCGGGCATCGGCGAAGGGCTGGCCAAGAACATCGTGGCCCACCGCTTCGAGCACGGCGCCTTCAAGCGCCGCGAGCAACTCCTGGACATCGGCCGCTTCGGCGCCAAGGCCTTCCAGCAGGCGGCGGGCTTCCTCCGCATCCACGATGGCGAGGACCCGCTGGACGCCTCCGCCGTGCATCCCGAGAGCTACCCGGTGGTACAGCGCATCTGCCAGCTGGTGGGCAAGATCGTACCGGAATTGATCGGCAACGACGCCGTGCTGGACGGCCTGGACCCCAAGCTCTTCGTCGACGACAAGTTCGGCGTCGAGACGGTCAAGGACATCCTCGCCGAGCTGAAGAAGCCGGGCCGCGACCCCCGCAACCGCTTCGAGATCGTCCAGTTCCGCGAGGGCGTGAACAAGCCCAGCGACCTGGAGCTGGGCATGGAGCTCCAGGGCATCGTCACGAACGTCACTGATTTCGGCGCCTTCGTGGATGTGGGTGTCCATCAGGACGGCCTGGTGCACCTCTCCGAGATCGCCCACCGCTACGTGAAGAATCCCGCCGACGCCCTCAGCGTGGGCCAGGCGGTAAAGGTGAAGGTGCTGGCCGTCGATCTGGAAGCCAAGCGCATCGCCCTCTCCATCAAGGCCCTGCTGGCCGCGCCCGAGGGCGGCGGCAAGCCCCAGCCGTACCATCGCCGCCCCAACCGCGACGGCAACCTACCCAGGCCTCCCGCGGGCGCACGCCCGCCTAGAACTGACGGCACACGCCCGCCCAGGACGGAAGGTCCCCGCCCGCCCCGGCCCGAGGGATCCCGGCCACCCCGGCTTGACGGCCCCCGCCCCGAAGGACCGCGTCCTCCGCGGCCAGAGGGACCCCGACCCTCCAGGCCGGAAGGCGCTCGGCCCCCCAGACCCGAAGGACCCCGGCCTCCACGGCCCCAGGAGGCCCGTCCGCCTCGACCGGAACGGGAAGTCCGTCCCATGCCCGAACCGGTACCCGCGGTCCCGGCCACCACCGCCTCCCTGTCCGACCTCGTGGCCAAGTTCAGCAAGGGCCATCGCTGATGCGGAGAGTCCTGCAGCAACTGGTTCCCGCGGCCTTGCTGGTCGGCCTGGCCTGCCAGCCCCGGCCGGCCGCGCCTGTCCTCTACGGGCCCTGGGAAGAAGGACTCACCCTGGCCTACGAGGATCCCTCGCGACCCCAGCCGCAACAGTCCGAAGACCGGCTGCAGGTCCGGGTGGCCCACTCCACCATGGGCCCTGGGGCCCCCGTCCTCGTCCGCTTGGACCTGGCCAGCACCCGAGGTCAGATGGGTGTGCTCGTCCGGCACCAGGACGGCGGCATCGACCTGGTCGAGGAAAATGGGCGGACCCTTGCACGGGCCCTGCCCACCCATTTCCCGGACATCGATGGCTGGGTGGACCATGGGGTCGAGTTCCGCGTGCTCGGCCGGGCCGCCTGGGAGGGCGCTGCTCTCCTGCCGCCCGGTTCGGATCCCGTGGGGGTCTGGGTGGAAGCCCGGACACCCCAGGGCCTCCACCGGAGAACCCTCTACCTGCCCAACCTCGGTGAAGTGGAATCCCGGGAGGAGCGCGCGGGCGCCTGGGTCGTCGTGAACCGTCTCGTGGCCCGGGGCTTCACGGATCTCCCCACCCTGAAGCGTCCCTAGCTGATCGACCGTACCGGAGCCCCCATGGCCGAAGAGACCACCACCATCGAAGCCCCCGAGATCGCCCTGCCCCCGGGCTCCGAGAAGGGCATGGTGCGCGACAACCTGGAAGTGATCTGCTTTGCCATGGTGCTGATCCTGTTCTTCAAGGCCTTCGTGGGCCAGCAGTTCAAGATCCCCTCCGCCTCCATGCGCAACACGCTGATGATCGGGGACCACCTCCTGGCCAACAAGTTCATCTTCGCCCAGCCCCAGTGGGCCTGGGAGGAGACCCTCTTCCCCATGCGCGGCGTGAAGCGCGGCGACATCATCGTCTTCCGCTGGCCCATCGACCGGGACCAGGACTATGTGAAGCGCTGCGTGGCCCTGCCCGGCGACACGGTGGAGATGCGCAACAAGCGGCTCTACTTGAACGGCAAGCAGGTGACGGGCCCCTTCGAGTTCATGTTCGGGCGCAGCCCCGAAGGCCCGACGCCCGGCCCCTGGCCCCCGGCACGGTTCGCCGGTGAGGCCGAACGGCCCATGGGGCTCTGGCGGCACACGGAGCCCGAAGTGCTGGCCCTCCACGACCGCAACCAGATGCAGGCCATGAACAGCCTCATCCAGGAGGGTTTCAAGGACAACCTGGGCCCCGTCACCGTGCCGCCCGGCCACATCTTCGCCATGGGTGACAACCGCGACAACAGCATGGACAGCCGCTACTGGGGCTTCCTGCCCATGGATCACCTGCGGGGCCGGCCCTTCATCGTGTGGTGGAGCTTCCGCGAGGGCGACACGGACAACGACAACGGCCGCGTGCCCGACGGCCCCACCGACGTGGCCGCGGACTTCATCGATGCCGCCCGCCACTTCTTCACCCGCACCCGCTGGGAGCGGACCGGGACCATCCCGGAGTAGGGTCGGGCTGATTCCCATCATCGGTCCGGGCGCGAATCCGCGATGCGGATTCGCGTATGGGAATGGCAGGGCGTCGAAGGCGGGATGAGAGGGCCCGGGATTAAGACCTATCGGGCGCCGCGCCTGGGTGGATGGCGTCCTAAGGGCCGTTCGGGTTCAATTTCAGTTCCCCAGCGCCCCTAAAAACGGAGTATACGGGAGCAGTCCGTGGGGGCACCCCATGTCTGACGGGAGGAATCTATGACGCGTCGTCTGTGGTATGCACTGTTGGCCTGGACCATCCTAGGGGCGATCACGGCCGGCGTTGCGGTGGCGCAACCTGCTCCGTCGATGAAGAAGACGGTCACCAGCCAGAACGATCTGCCGCGCTTCACCTATTCCATCCAAGGGCCCGCCAGCAGCCTGCTCACCTGCGACGACGCCACCTTCGCCCCTTTCCTGGCCCAGGTGCGCGCCAACCTCAGCCAGACGTTATCGGAGTTCGACATTCAGGACCGAGCCACCCTGCGCCAGCTCATCGGGTTGAAGCTCAGCATCGAGACACTCAAAGGTGAGGATCAGGCGGCACTGGCGACGATCGCCACCTTGCGCACCCTTGAGGACAAGCCGGACATGAAGCTGCTGGCCGCATTGGGCCTGGAATCCATCCTGAATGCCCGGATGCAGGCCGGTGCCGCCAGTGGCCCCACTTTCCGGCAGGCGGTCCAGAAGCTCTACGCCGACAGAGTGAATGCGCTCCCCTGGGATGTGGTGCAGGACTCCGTCAAGGATATCCAGTCGCGCCTTGAAATCGTCACCGCGGACATGGTCATCGGCTCGATCAAGCTCAACGTGGACCCCGTTGGTGCCAAGACAGGGACCATCGATCAGTCCAGCGCCGCTGCCCTGGTCAGCTCCCGCCTGGCGATCAAGTTCACACAGCCCATCAACCCGGTGTTCGCCACCACACTGAAGACCTACATAGTGGCCCATCGCGTGGAGAAGCCCGACATCTGGCCCACACGCGAAGTCACCTTGTCCGCCGGCCAGAACCTGACCCCGGTGCTGATCGGCATATGGGATTCAGGCGTGGATACCAGCCTGTTCAAAGGACAGCTCTTCATCGACCCCAAGCCCGGGAAGCACAGCCCCCACGGCATGGCCTTCGACCTCAAAGGCGCCCTCTCGTCGAGCGATCTCGAGCCAATCGGCGAGGACGCAATGAAGGAGTATGCCCAGCACCTGAACTACTCCCAGGGCATGGATGACCTGAGGAACCAGATCAGCTCCCCGGAGGCGGCCTGGGTGCGCTCCTTCACCGCCGGCACATCTCCCGAGAAGATGGCGGCGTTCTACAAGCAGCATGATCTGGTCAGTAACTACTCCCACGGCACCCACGTGGCGGGCATCGCCGTGCGCGGGAATCCGGCTGCTCGCCTGGTGGTGGCCCGGTTCAACGACAACATCCCCAACCTGCCCTTTGCGCCCACTCCCGCCTGGGCCAGTACCTTCGCCGCGGACTTCGAGGCGCTGGGGGATTATTTCGCGAAGCACCACGTGCGCGTGGTCAACATGAGCTGGAGCGACAGCGTGGCAGAGTTCGAGGGCATCCTCGCCAAGACCACCACGGAGAAGGATCCTTCCGTGCGCAAGAAGATGGCATTGGAGATCTACCAGATCTGGCGGCGCGGTGTCGAATCAGCTATCAAGCGGGCGCCCAACACCCTGTTCATCGCGGCTGCCGGAAATTCCGACAGCAACGCCGGGTTCAATGAGGATGTGCCCGCATCCCTGCGACTACCCAACCTCATCACCGTCGGAGCGGTCAATCAGGCCGGTGAGGAGACGTCCTTCACCAGCTACGGAGAGGTCGTGGTGCTCCATGCGAATGGCTACCGGGTCGACAGCTACGTGCCCGGTGGGAAGCGCCTGCGATTCTCCGGCACCTCCATGGCCGCCCCCAACGTGGCCAATCTGGCGGGCAAGCTGTTCGCCCTTGATCCCACCCTGACGCCCAAGAAAGCCATCGTCTTGATCAAGCAGGCCGCAGATGCCAGCCCGGATGGGCGGCGTCATCTCATCAACCCTCAGGCCACGGTCGCCCTGCTCCCGAAGAAGTAGGGCGCAATCCCATCAATAGATAGGTAATCCAAACGCCCCATTTCGATTTTTATGGACACTACTTCCTCGCCCTAGCTGTGCCCTCCGCAGTCAGTTCCTTTTCGGCCTGAACCCAGCCCATACTCGCGTATGCGGAATTCCACGCGAGCCCTGTTGTTGGTGCTACAACTCGTGGCTTTGCCGCTGTGGGCCTGGGGCGATCAGGGCCATCGGGTGGTCTCGGTCCTGGCCATCCGGTCGCTGCCGGAGGACCCGCGGGCCTGGTTCGCGGGGCGGGAGGCCGAAGTGGGCGACCACGCCTCGGACCCCGACCACTGGAAGCAGGATCGGAAGGAGGGCCCCCGCCACTTCCTGGACATGGAGCCCTACGGCGATCCGGAGCACCTGCCCCGGACCCTGGAAGCGGCCCAGGCCCGCGTCGGCGGCGACTACTACCGCCTGGGCGTGGTGCCCTGGATCATCCAGGACCGCTGGCGGGATCTGGTGCTGGCCTTCCGCGAGGGGGACCCCGCCCAGGTGGCCATGGCCACCGCGATCCTCGGCCACTACATCGCCGACGCCCATGTGCCCCTGCACACCACCGTGAACCACGACGGCCAGCTCACCGACCAGAGGGGCGTCCACAGCCGCTGGGAGACGGGCCTGGTCGGACGCTACGTTGTGGCCGACGACCTGTTGGTGCTGCCCGCCGGGCCCGATGCGGCCTTCCTGGACCGACCCTGGGATTGGCTGAGAGCATCCCACAAGCTCGTGCCGCAGCTGCTCGCGGATGACCACGAGGCGGACCGCACAACCGACGGCGGCCGGCAGCGCACCCAGGCCTACTGGCAGATCTTCTGGGCCAAGCAGGGTCCGGTGGTGAAGCAGCAGCTCCAGGCCGCCGGCCAGCACCTCGGCGACGCCATCCTCAACGCGTGGATCGAGGCGGGGAGGCCGCCCTTCCCTGCGAAGCCGGCTTACTGAAATCGTCGCATTCGCGGCGATTTCAGCAGGGAACGGCTACAGGTTCAGCGCCCCTCTTCCCATCGCTTGCGCTCCAGCCAAACCTGCTCGTCCTTGCCACGGGCGTCCTTGCCCCGCCAGTGGAGCTTCAGGGGGCCTTGGGCGTCCTTCTTGGTCACGGAGACACCGGTGCCCTCGCCGGTGCGGAGGAGGCGCAGCAGGGCCGCCACGCTGGGCACCTGCGGCAGGAAGGGCAGGGGCAGCTGGGACAGTGAGGCGGCGTGCTGATCGACCTTCTGCCGCGGCACCTGCAACCGGTAGCCGGCAGCGCCGTCGCCTTCCAGCAGGACCAGGCGCTCACCCGGTGCGTGCAGCTCCAGGATGAGGCGGCCACTGGCGGGCTCCATCAGCAGGCTGAGGGTGCCGACCCCCTCCCCGTCGGGACCGGCATAGCCCCAGCCATACTGGGCCCGGATGGGCGCGGCCGGTGCAGGCGCGGACAGGGGCGGCGGAGTCTGGACAGGAATCACTCGTCATCCTCCTCGTCTTCCGGATTCGCCACGGATACTGCCGGTCGGGTCGCGGGGGCTTCGACCTTCGCCGCCTGTTCCTTGGCGATGCGGACGCGAAGCTCGCCCAGGCGCTTCTCCAGGGCGGTCCGGTCCGGAAACACGAAGGCCAGGGCGCGGTCCCATTGCTCAGCCCCTTCCACCAGCTTGTCCTGCTTCACCAGCACCTCGCCGAGGTGCTTGCGGACCTCGGGACTGAAGGGGCTCAGCTCCACGGCACGGCGCAGGGTGGCCTCTGCTTCGGCGATGCGACCCAGCTTGAACTGGGCCCAGCCCAGGCTGTCCATCACGTTGCCGTTGTCCGGCGTGGCCTTCGCGCTGGCCTCGATCAGGGTGGCGGCCTCCTCCAGATTCCGATCCTGCTCCAGCAGCAGGTAGCCCAGGTTGTTCTGGACCAGGGAATTGGTCGGCTCCAGGGCCTGGGCCTCCCGCAACACCGCCAGGGATTCCGCAGGGCGGTTGAGCTGATCATAGGCCTCGCTCTGGAGGATGAGCATGTCCACCCGGCGCACCGGCGACAGGGTGCGGGCCTGCTCCAGCGCCGTGAGGCACTTGTCCCAGCGCTGGAATTCCTGCCAGAGGGTGGCCATGCCTTCGAGGTGCAGCTGTTCCAGCGCGGCGCGGGTTTCCTTCCGGGAGAAGAAGGCGTATTCGAGGTATTTCGGCGGCAGGGCGGCGGCCTGCTGGAAGAAGGGAACCTTGGGGAAGCGGGCGATCCCCTCCTTGAGGGCTTCCAGGGCGCTCCTCCAGTCATTGAGGCTGATGTAGGCCTGGGTCTTGAAGACCTGGGCTTCGCCATCGGTGCGTGGATGGGCCGGCCGGTCCTTCAGGAAGGGCAACAGGACCTTTCCCTTGCCCTGCAATAACAGGGCTTCCGCGTACAGCATCGGCGCCCCATCCGCGATCCACTGCGGCTGGAGGTCCTGGGACACGATGGCCCGGAGCCGCCGCTCGGCCTGTTCGAACCGCCCCAGGTTCATGAGGGCGCGGGCGGTGTGAAATGTGAGAGTGGGGCTCGGTTTCAGCGCCTCGGCCTTGGCCAGCGATTCGAGCGCCTCCGCCCAACGTCCGGTCTGGAGACGCACCAGGGAGACGTTCTCCCAGAGCCCAGGTTCCTGAGGGATGTGGCTCGCCAGCAGGAGGAAGCTCTCCTCCGCATGGGCGAGATAGCCCGCCTGGATCTGCTCCCGGGCCAGTTCTTCCAGCATCCGGAGGTGCCGGTCCTCGGGATTCCTGACGTTCAGTGCCAGCAGCGCCTCGCGCTTGCCTCCGTAGTCCTGGATGGCGCGGGCATGGATGAGGGCCCGATCCCAGGCGGGCGTGAAGCCGGGACGCAACCGGCCCAGCCGGGTCCAGGCCCGGAGAGCGCCGGCGTTGTCCTTCAGCTGCTCCGAGACCTCGCCCAGCCGCGCCCAGAGTTCCGGATCCTGGGGCAGGCGGAGCGCAGCGGTCTGCAGTTCCTTGGCGGCCTCGGGGGCCAGTGAGGCATCCTTCTGCGCACGCTCGTACTGGAGGAGGGCCAGGTGGGCCTGGGCCTCGGCATTCTGGGGGGCCAGGGCTACGGCCTGCTGCGCGGGGGCCACGGCGCCCGCTAGATCCTGCGCCTCCTGGAGGGATTCCGACAGCCGCAGGTTGGCTTCCGCGCTGGCAGGAACCTGCGCCAGCACCCGCCGGTAGATGGCTGCAGCCGCCACCGGATCGGCACCCCCGCCTCTCAACTGGAGGGTGCGGGCCTGGAGCATGAGGGCTCGGACATCCTCCGCGGAGGCTGGAAGCGCCGCGAGGAGAAGCACGAGAATGGAAAGGCGGATGTCAAGCACGGAGGCTCTCCTGGTGGAGCAGGGACAGGAGCCTGGCGTGGGAAGATTCCCAGGCCTGGGGGGGTAGCGCCCGCTGCACGGCAGCTTCATTTGGTCGCGGGAGAATGCACAGGATCTGGATGGTGGAATCCTCCTCGGTGGGGCCGGAAGCCCGCGTGGCTTTCTTGTCCCGGGCGAGAAGCGGCAGACAGTCGCGCCACGGTGCTACCAATGCCGACAGGGGCGTCAAACGCTGGGCCATCGCATCAAGGAGGCTGGCCGGAAAGGGTTTCAAGCCCTGCTCCTCGGCCAGGAAGCAGGCTCCCAGCAGGCCCAGGCCCACAGCCTCACCATGCAGCAGCTGGTAGCCCGAGGCGGCCTCCAATGCGTGGCCCAGCGTGTGGCCGAGATTCAGCAGGCGGCGCTCCCCGGACTCCCGCGGGTCCCGGTGCACCACGCCGGCCTTGAAGGCGAGCGCCCGCTCCACCCAGCCGAATTTGACCGGCCCCTCCTGAAGCATCTCCATGGCCCAGGCCATCTCGCCCTGGATCAGCGCCGTCTTGACCAGCTCCCAGCGCCCATTCCGAAGGTGGCGCTCCGGCAGCCCGGTCAGAAAGTCCGTGCAGGCCACCAGACGACGGGGGGAGTGGAAGGCGCCGACCAGGTTCTTGCCCGCAGCGAGATCCGCGCCGGTCTTGCCCCCCAGGGCCGCGTCGGCCATGGCCAGCAGCGTGGTGGGCCAGACCTGCCAGGCCACGCCGCGCAGGTAGAGCGAGGCCGCGAGGCCGGTGAGATCCGTCAGCACGCCGCCACCCAGGGCCACCACCGTGGCATCCCGGTGGAGCGGCACCTTCGCCCAGTGCTCCAGCCAAGGGATCACTGTGCGCAGCCGCTTCTCCTCCTCCGGCACCGCCACCCACAGGGCATGGGCCGGCTCAGGCATGCCAGCCCCCGTCCAGGCTTCGCGCAGACGCTGGTCGCCCACCAGGGTCCAGGGTCCCACTGGCAACAGGTCCCGGTCAGGCCTCTCGAGGAGAAAGACTTCCGTGGCAAAGCCAGAGGGGGTCGCCAGCCTCATTGCGGGTCCTGCAATTCAAGGGAAGCCAGGGGCGTCAAGTCCTTCCGCAGCAGGGCCCCGGCGGCCAGCGACGAGGCAGCTACCAAGGCACAGACCATCGGGCGGGCAGCGGAACGGACGTGGTGACAGGAACCCATGATGTCTCCAGGGAATCTCCAGTGTACATGAGGCTGCCGGACAACTCCCGGGCCGGTTCCGTCTCCGAGCGCGTTTTCGCCTCGCTGTGGGACAATGGGCTCATGTCCGAACAGGGAACCTTCTTCCAACCCGATCAGGCGGGCCAGAACCCCATGCGCCACGCCCTGCTCTGGCGCCTGGCCAGCTACCTCCGTCCCTACTGGGTCGGCCTGGTGGTCCTGTTCTTCCTCATGGCGCTCGGCGCGGGCCTCGAGGTGATGCCCTCCGAGCTGACCCTCCGGCTCATCAACCGGTTCATGGCCCAGGGCAGCCTCAGAGGTACCGCGCCGCTCCTGGCCGGGTTTGTCGGTATCCTCATCGCGGGTTTCATCGTGAGCTTCGCCCGCTATTTCCTGCTGGCCAAGGTGGGGCAGAAGGCCATGCTGGACCTCCGGATCGAGCTCTTCGCCCACCTCATGGGCCGCAGCACGGATTTCTTCCATCGCAACCCCGTGGGTCGCCTCATGACCCGCGTGACCGGTGACGTGCAGAACCTCAACGAGATGTTCGCCTCTGGTTTCGTGGCCATCGTGGGGGACGCCTTCTCCCTGCTGGCCATCATGATCTGGATGTTCCGGACCCATGTCGGCATGGCCCTCGTCGCGGTGGGCATCCTGCCCTTCCTCCTGGTGGCCACGGAGGTCTTCCGCCGTCGCGCGGGTGAGGCCTTCCGGGAGACGCAGCGGCGCTATGCCGCCATCAATGCCTTCCTCCAGGAGCAGATCTCCGGCATGGGCCTGGTCCAGGTGAACGACCAGGAGGCGCGCAGCAACCAGCAGTTCCGGGTCCTCAACGAGGACTACTTCCAGGCCTTCCTGCGCACGATCTTCGCCTACGCCGTTTTCTTCCCCGTGGTCGAATTCATCACCTCAGCCACGACGGCGGCCCTCATCTTCTACGCAGGGTTCAAGCTCAAGGCCGGGGCCATCACCTGGGGCCTGCTGCTGGCCTTCGTCCAGCAGTCCAGCCGCTTCTTCCGGCCCATCCGCGAACTGGCCGAGCGCTACAACGTGATGCAGACGGCCCTGGCCTCCAGCGAGCGCATTTTCCGCCTGCTGGATAATCGCGATGAAATCCCCGAATCGCCGGTGGCAGGACCCGCCACTTTTGCGCGGGAGATCCGCTTCGAAGACGTCACCTTCGCCTACGAGGAGGGGGGCCGGGAGGTGGTGCGCGGGCTCAGCGGCATCATCCCCAAGGGCCGGCGCGTGGCCGTGGTGGGCCATACCGGGGCCGGGAAGAGCACCCTGATCAACCTGCTCATGCGGTTCTACGACGTGCGCGCGGGCCGCATCACCGTGGACGGGGTGGACACCCGGGACCTCCAGCTCCGCAGCCTCCGCGACCTCTTCGGCCTAGTGCTCCAGGACGTCTTCGTATTCTCCGGCAGCCTGCGCGACAACATCGTGCTGGACCGACCCATGGACGAAGCCCGACTGACCTCCGTGCTCGAGCAGAGCCAACTCAAGGACCTGGTGGGGCGCCTGCCCCTGGGCCTGGACACCCAAGTGGGCGAGCGCGGCCAGAAGCTCAGCGCGGGCGAGCGGCAGCTGCTGGCCTTCGCCCGCATGCTCTACCTGGAACCCGCCGTGCTGCTGCTGGACGAAGCCACCGCCAACATCGACTCCGAGACCGAAGCCAAGATCCAGACCGTCATCGAGCGGGTGAGTCACCGACTCACGACCTTCACCATCGCCCACCGGTTGTCCACCATCCGGGAAGCCGATGAGATCTGGGTCATGGATCAGGGCACCCTGGTCGAGCGGGGCACCCACGATGGCCTCATCGGTCAGGACGGCGTCTACGCCCGGCTCGTGCGGCTGCAGTTCGCCGATGGCGAGGCGGCCTAACCGGCTCTGGGATGCAGGTGGAACACACCCACCCGGCCTGCCGGAGTCAAACGTAAGGAATGGTCGGCCGAAGGCCGCACATGGATCTTTCCTACGCCCACAGCCCTGTAGACTGATCAGCCATGCTCTCCCTGCCGCCCCTCTACCCCATCACCGACGCCACTCGTCCCGAGGCCCTGTCCGCCCAGATCCGGCGATTGGGAGGGCTGGGTTTCCCCCTGGTCCAGTTCCGGGGCAAGCCGCTGGATGCCAAGGCCCAATGGGTGGAATTGCGCGCCGCCCTGGCGGAGGCGGCCGCCAACGGGGGCTGGCCCCTGATCTGTGTGAATGACCGGGCGGACCTGGCGATGCTCGCCGCGCAGGAGGGCCTGACGCCCTGGGGGCTCCACCTGGGCCAGGGGGATCTGCCGGCGGCGGAGGCACGGAGGCTCCCGGGATTGGCGCAGATCCACCTCGGTGCGTCCAGCCATGAGACCGCCGAGTGGACCGCCGTGGATGCCGCCTGCGACCATGCCGGTGTGGGCCCGCTCCGCGACACGGCCACGAAGCCGGATCATGATGAACCCACGGGGCTGGAGGGCCTGCGGTTGGGCTGCGCGGCCTTGCGGGCACGGGAGATCGCGCCCATCGCCATCGGGGGCCTGACGCTCGTGGATGCCATCCCCTGTTTTGAAGCCGGTGCCGAATCCCTGGCCATGGTGGGAGAAGTCCACCGGAGCGAAGCTCCCGCGGCCCTCGGCTGGGAAATCCAACGACGACGCTGGCGCGTCCGCCCACCCTTCCAGCGCGGCCAGGGGCTCGTGCTGATCGGCGGCAGCGGCGCCGGGAAGACCACCGTCGGCCGACAGCTCGCCTACCAACTCGCCCTGCCCTTCCATGACCTGGATGCGGTCATCGAAGAGCGTCAAGGACGCGCGGTGGCCGAGATCTTCGCTGCCAACGGCGAAGCCACGTTCAGGCAGCTCGAAGCAGAGCTGCTCCCCCCCCTGCTGGTCAACCCGGCCGTGGTGGCCCTGGGCGGCGGGGCCTGGGAATCCCCGATCAACCGCGCGGCGGTGGCTGCTGCCGGCTTCGCGCCGCTCTGGCTGGCGGATGCTCCGGCCCGGGCCTGGGCGCGGGCGGGGCAGGATCCCAACCGTCCCCTGGCCCGGGATCGCGCAGCCTTCATGGCCCGCTGGGCGGCCCGCCTGCCCGCCTGGTCCCTGGCCCCGATGATTCTGCCATTTGGTCACAGTTCCCGAGAGCTGGTGTCGGCCTTGTTAGTTAGGGGCCGTTTCTGAGTAACCAGCGCATTTCTGGCCGCCCTGTTACGGCCCCTTATGCCGTTCTCGCTGTCCGGACGACTAGGTACGGTGAGAACGAAGGCCTAGACTGAAGGTTCACCCCCCGGATAGCCCAAGTGGATCTCATCCTTTCCGATCTGCATTCGAACCTCCACGCCCTGCGGGCCGTGCTGAGATTCGCGCGCCGCCGGGCGATCCACCGCTTCGTCATCCTCGGCGATCTGGTGGGCTACGGCGCCCACCCCAATCAGCTGCTGGACAAGGTGCGCGAGCTGCGCCCCCGCTTCATGGTCCGCGGCAACCACGACAAGGTCTGCGCGGGCCTCGAACCTGACAATTCCTTCAGCCTTCCAGCCAGTCAGGCTGCCGACTGGACCCGGGAGAAGCTCCGGCAGGACAACTGGCGCTTCCTGGCGGATCTGCCGGTGGGTCCCATGTGGGTGGGCGATGACTACGTGATCGCCCACGGGGCCCCCATGGACGAGGACGCCTACCTGCTCCACATGCGGGAGATCAGCCAGGCCTTCGACGCGTTCATCGGCCAGCTCTGCTTCTTCGGGCACACCCACCTGCCGGGCTGCTTTGAGCTGAATGAAGCCCTGGGCCAACTGAACTGGATCTGCCTCCAACCGGGCGAGTGGTTCTGTCTCCAGCCCCAGTGCCGGTACCTGGTGAACCCAGGTTCCGTGGGCCAGCCCCGGGACCGGGATCCCCGCGTCTCCTTCATGACCTTCGACCCCAAGCTCCGCCGCCTGCGACTGCATCGCCTCGAGTACGACGTGAAGGGCGCGGCGAGGGCCATCCTGGCCGCGGGCCTGCACTCCAATCTGGCAGACCGTCTGAGCCAAGGCATTTGAAAGGCAGAACCATGGGCCATGCATCCCTCCTGACCGCCCCAGTCCTGGAACAATTCCTCGTCCAGGCCCATCTCACCAAGGCCGTGGCCAGCCTCCGGCTCCAGGGGGCCGGTTCCCGCCTGCTCGGGGACCTGCGCATCCAGGCTTTCCGACCGGGTGCATCCCTGGAACTGTCCGGCCTGAATGCCCGGGATTCAGTGCCCGCCGAGGGCATGCTGGTGACGCTGACCATCCTGCTTGGGGAGGAAGTGCTCACCCTGGAATCCCTGCTGCTCTCACCCACCCAGGATCCGTTGGGAAACACATTGCTGCGCTTGGGCTGGCCCCACGAAGCGGCCCGCCTTCACCACCGGCGGGATGCTCGGGTCGCGGCGCCCGACCAGTCGCCTCTGAAGGTGCGCGTGACCCTGGGCTCCCGACAGTTCGACGCCCTCCTGATGAACCTCACGGAAACGGGTGTGGGGCTGGCCCTGAACGAGACCCTGATGGTGGAGCTGCATGCCTCCGTAGGGATCGATGCGGAACTGCCCGATGGCACACCGCTCCACTGCCCCGCCGAGGTCCGCCACCTAACCTACCTGGAGGGCCAGGAGTTTCCCACGCGCCTCGGCCTGGTACTCACTCCTGGGCCTGATACCGATGTCGAATCCGTCCACCGCTTCATCCAGGTCCGGCGGACCGACCGCTCCCAGAGCTTCCGGAAGAACTAGGCTTCCGAAGGCTGACCGCCGTGCCACCGGTCCCCAAAAACAGCATGATCACGGCCTGCACCAGGATCTTGTAAGAGATCTCCGCGCCGCCGAAGAGCGAGGACCAGAGAAACAGCAGGCCTACCACGAGCAACAGGACGTAAATGCCCAGCATGACCTTCCGGGCTTTCTCGTTCGTCTCCTGCGTGTCTGCCCCGAAGACCCGGTCGTAGAAGACCAGGCCGATGGCCGCCAGAACATTCAACGCCACGAAGAGGAGCCAGAAGGACCGCGCCGCGGCGGCTGCCCCGGGCTGGCCGATGAGGGGCTTCAGCATGGAGCCGTAGAGCAGGCCGCCCAGGCTTGAACCGATGAGGCTGCCGATCACGCCGTAGAGGAAAGCATAGCCCATGTAGACGGCCTTCTTGTCCGTCGGGGCGACCAGACCCACATAGCTGTAGTACTTCGGATGGGCCGTCATCTCCCCGATAGAGAAGACCGCCATGCCGAGGATGAACACCCAGATGTTGGTGGACACGGCCAGGCATATGAATCCCAGGGTTCCGATGACGATGCCCGTCACCATGGTGGGGAGCGGGCGGATGTTCTTCACCACCCGGCTGACGAGGACCTGCAGCAGGATGATGGTGCCGCCATTGACCACGGTGACGTGCTCGGCGTCGAACTTCAGCGGGATGCCAAAGCTGGCGAAGAAGCGGTCCACCGGCGTGGCGTCCACGAAGTCCCGGAGGTACCAGAGGACCGATCCGAAGGTCTGGAAATAGACCACCCAGAACCCGGAGTAGATCACGATCATCAGCATGAACCGCGCGTCGCCCAGCACCAGGGCCGCGCCGTGGACGACTTCCCGGAAGCTCTTGGTGTTCTCGGGCCTGGGCGGATCCTTGAACAGGAACAGGGTCGGCAGCAGCATGGCCGCGCAGTAGAGGGCCGAGGCGAGGAAGACGTAGCGCCAGGAGAAACCCTTCAGCACGCTGACGGCCAGGGGCGCCAGGAAGGCCCCGATGTTGATCATCCAGTAGTAGATGCCAAAGCCGAAACCGGAGTTCTCTTCGGTGGTGGTGCGCGCGAGCGTGCCCGAGATGATCGGCTTGAACAGTCCCGCGCCGGTGGCCATGAACAGCAGGGCCGCGAAGACCGCCCCGTAGGCCGTCACGCTGCCGGCGACAAAATAGCCTGCCGCCAGAATGGAGAAGGAGAACAGCAGCATCCGCCGGTAGCCGTAGCGATCCGCCAGGGCGCCGCCGGCGATGGGGACGATGTAGGTGAAGGCGTAGATCAGGCTTTGGAGGAAGCCCACCGATTGTTCAGTGAAGCCCAGCCCACCGGCGGAGATCCGGTTCGTGAGGTAGACCGCCAGGACCGAGTTGAGCCCGTAGTAGGCACCCCGCTCGAAGAGCTCCATGACGTTCGCCAGCCAGAATACGGGCGGGAAAGAGCGGAGGACGCCTGCGGGTCGCTGAGTCTGCATCCCACGATCATACGGGACGACCCGGCCCGATTTACCCGGGAGACGGCTTCAGGCCCCTCCGACTCAGTTCCAGCGATTCCTCCTCGGTGAAGAGCCGCGACCGGGTGAGGAAGCGGAGCCCTTCCGGACCTTCCAGCGAGAACATCCCGCCCCGGCCGGGTACGACGTCAATGATGAGTTGCGTGTGCTCCCAGTACTCGAACTGGGCCCGGCTCATGTAGAAGGGGCATGCCCCGATCTCGCCCAGTTGCACGTCGGCATCGCCGGTGAGGAATTCGCCTTGGGGGTAGCACATCGGCGCGCTGCCATCGCAGCAGCCGCCGGACTGGTGGAACATCAGCGGGCCATGCTTCGCTCTGAGACTGTCGATGAGCCTCAGGGTCGCTTCGGTGGCGATGACGCGTTCGACCATGTCCATCCTCGGGAAGCGCCGGGCGAACGCGGATCAGCGCTCGCCCGGCGTGCAGGAGTGAGGCCGGGTTCAGAAGAAGCCGAGGGCCTTGGGGCTGTAGCTGACCAGCAGGTTCTTGGTCTGCTGGTAGTGGTCCAGCATCATCTTGTGGGTCTCGCGGCCGAT
>CAIYNT010000224.1 GCA_903927605.1 uncultured Holophagaceae bacterium | reverse complement strand
GCTGCTGCAGCTCCGCGGGCGTGAGCAGGGCCGCGATCTCGGGATCGTCCAGCCCGCCCTGCCCGGCCACCCGGGCCTTGCGGCCCGCCTTGGCCCGCTCAAAGACCTGGATCTGGCCCGTGGCGCGCACGTAGACGCCCTTGAAGTCCGTGCCCGAGCCGATGGGCCAGGTCATGGGTACCGCATGGAGGCCAAAGAGTTCCTCCACCTCGTCGATGAGTTCCACTGGCTCGCGGCCGGGGCGGTCCAGCTTGTTGACAAAGGTGAAGATGGGCAGCTTGCGCTCGCTGGCCACGCGAAACAGCTTCTTGGTCTGCTCTTCCACGCCCTTGGCGCAGTCCAGCAGCATCACCACGCTGTCGGCAGCCGTGAGCGCCCGGTAGGTATCCTCGCTGAAGTCCTGGTGGCCCGGCGTATCCAGCAGGTTGATGGCCTTGCCCAGGTACTCGAACTGCATGGCCGCCGAGGTGACGCTGATGCCCCGCTCCTGCTCGATGCTCATCCAGTCCGAGTGGGCCGCGGCACCGCCCTCCCGGGCCTTCACACTGCCCGCCCGGTCGATGGCGCCGCCGTAGAGCAGCAGCTTCTCCGTCAGCGTGGTCTTGCCCGCATCGGGGTGGCTGATGATGGCGAACGTGCGCCGCCGCTGGATCTCTTCCACAAGACTCATGATTTCCCAGACATAACAAAAGTGCGACGGGAGGCTCCGACTCCGCGAACTAGTGAGCGGGCGGCATGCCTCGCGTGCCATCAGGCGGAGGCCGCACTCTTTCATTGTCACGGCTCAAGCCTCAAGACTCAACCTCTAGCCGCCATGCGCCGCTGGACCTCAGCCTCGTCCACGTCCTCGATGTGAGTGGCAATCCACCAGTTGTTGCCCCAGGGATCCTGCACGCCGGCGTTGCGGTCGCCGTAGAACTGGTCAGCAGGCTCCAGCGTGGAACTCGCCCCGGCCCTCAGGGCCGCCTCGTAGACGGCGTCGGTATCTGGCACATACAGGTAGAAGCCCGATGGCATGGGTGGCCAAGGTTCCTTCGCCTGAGCCACCATCACCACGGAATCCCCGATCTGGACCTCCGCGTTGGCGATGGTGCCGTCCGGGCGCAGGGTCCGGCTCTTCTCCACCGCTCCGAAGGCCTTTTCTACGAAGGCCAGGAAGGCCAGGCCATTGGGCACGACCAGATAGGGCGTGACAGTGTGGTATCCCTTGGGCACAGGTGAAACCATCTTTCCCTCCTTCACTCCCGCCAAAAGGGCGCAGGTGCGCCCTTTTGGCGTTGGGATAACTACTTGGTGATGCCCACCTGACTCAGCAGCCAGGCATATTCAAATGCGGTGTCCTTGAGTCTGTCATAGCGGCCCGAGGCGCCGCCGTGCCCGGCGGGCTCCATTTTGCACTTGAGCAGGAGCGGATTGGGATCCGTCTTGGTGGCACGCAACTTGGCCACGTACTTGGCAGGCTCCCAGTACATCACCTGGCTGTCGTTGAAGCTGGTGGTAACCAGGATGGCTGGATAGGCCTTCCTGTCGATGTTGTCGTAGGGGCTGTATGCGCGCATATAGCCGAAGGCGGGCTTCTCGTTGGGATTGCCCCACTCAAGATACTCGCCTACGGTAAGGGGCAAGCTCGGGTCCATCATGGTGTTCATCACATCCACGAAGGGCACGGCGGCATGGACGGCCTTGAAGAGGTCAGGCCGCAGGTTGGTGACGGCTCCCATGAGCAGGCCACCGGCGCTGCCGCCCTCGATGACGAGACGATCCTTGGCGGTCCATTTCTCCTTGATCAGGAACTCAGCGGAATCGATGAAGTCTGTGAAAGTGTTTAGCTTCTTCATGAGCATGCCGTCGTCGTGCCAGACCTCCCCCAGCTCGTTGCCGCCGCGGATGTGGGCGATTGCAAAGGCCATGCCTCGATCCAGCAGGCTGAAGCGGCTGCTCGAGAAGGTCGGAGGCGTGCCGAGCCCATAGGATCCGTATGCATATAGATAGAGGGGGGCGGAACCATCCCGCTTCAGGCCCTTGCGATAGACGATTGACAGCGGCACCTTTACGCCATCCCGGGCCGTGGCCCAGAGGCGCTCGGTCGCATAGTTGTTCCGGTCGAATCCGCCCAGCACTTCAGTCTGCTTCAGGAGCGTCTGCTTGCCCGTGGTCATGTCCATCTCGTAGACACTGGAGGGCGTCACCATGGACTGATAGTTGAGGCGGAAAGTCGTGGAGGTGAACTCAGGCGTGCCCATGGGAAAGGCGGAGTAGACCGTCTCGGGAAAGGTGGTGTCTCTCCAGCCACCCTTCTTGAAGTCATGGACACGGAAGCGGTCCAGCCCCTCGCGCTTCTCGACGGCGACCAGGAAATCCTGGAAGAGTTCCACGCCCTCCAGAAGTACGTCCGGGCGGTGGGGAATCAGTTCCACCCAGTGGCTCGGGTCAGGCGCCGCCGCTGGTGCCGTGACCAGCCGGAAGTTCTTGGCGCCCTTGTTGGTGCGGACGTAGAAGAGCCCGGCCCGGTGGTCCACGGTGTATTTGTGTCCCTTCTCCCTGGGCAGGAAGGTCATGAAAACGCCTTTCGGCTCAGAGGCCGGGAGCAGCCTGGTCTCCCATGTATCCGTGCTGTAACTGACTACCTGCAGGAACCGCCTGTCCTTGGTGCGCCCGACGCTGGTACCAAACAGTTCATCCGTCTCCTCGAAGATCAGCTCCGGTTTGCCGCCCTGCAGGTCCAGCCTCCAGATCTTGTCGGAGCGCTTGGTGACCGCGTCCTCGGTTGCGAAGAACGCATGCCGGTTGTCCGCGGCCCAGTTCACGCTGGTGACCCGCTCGGCCAGCGGGCCCACCACCTTGCCCGAAGTGAGGTCCTTCAGGAAGAGGTTGTATTGGCGGAAGCCGGTAGTGTCCGTGGTGTAGAGAAGCTGGCGATCGTCATCGCTGACCTCCATGGCCCCCAGGCTCAGGAAAGGCAGGCCCTGGGCCATCTTGTTCTGGTCCAGCAGGACTACTTCGGCAGCCTTTTCATCATAGGTGCCGGTGCTGGACATCTTCCGCCTGCAATGGATGGGGTATTGCTTGCCCTCTTCGGTGCGGGAGTAGTAGTAGTAACCCCCGTCCCTCGTGGGCACGCTGAGATCAGTCTGCTTGATGCGGCCCAGCATCTCCTTGTAGAGCACATCGGAGAATGGCTGGAGTTCCTTGGTCATGGCCGCGGTATAGGCATTCTCCGCCTCGAGGTAGGCGCTCACTGCAGGATTGGTTTTCTCCCGCAGCCAGAAGTAGGGGTCGTTGACCTTCTCCCCGTGCCAGATGGAGACGTGCTCGACTTGCTTGGGTACGGGTGGCTGGAGTGGACCGGCCAGAAGGGTCCTGGCAGAATTCACGAGAATCGCCAACAGCAGACAGCTGATGGAAGAGGAAGGCATTTGAAACTCCTGAAATTCACAGTTCCACCACACCACGGAAAAACCAGGCCCCTCGAAAGAAGGGCCTGGTTTGTGCTCGGTCAGTCAATCTCGAGTGCCCAACCTACTCCTCTTTGAGCAAGGGAATGCGCATGCCGTAGAAGGAGCGCCACACGAAGACCGTGGAGATAATGAAGAACACCAGGGCCCAGATGTGGGCAGTGACCGGGTTCAGTTCGATGGCCAGTTCCACGGCCAGGAGGCCGAAGAGGGTGGTGAACTTGATGACGGGGTTCAGGGCCACCGAGGAGGTGTCCTTGAAGGGATCGCCCACGGTATCGCCCACGACACAGGCGTCGTGGAGTTCCGTGCCCTTGGCCTTCAGTTCGGTCTCGACGAGCTTCTTAGCGTTGTCCCAGGCGCCACCAGCATTGGCCATGAAGATGGCCTGGTAGAGGCCGAAGACGGCGATGGAGATCAGGTAGCCGATGAAGAAGAAGTGGTTGGCACAGGCGAAGGCGAGGGTGGAGAAAAACACCGCCAGGAAGATGTTGAACATCCCCTTCTGGGCGTACTGGGTGCAGATCTCCACGACCTTCTTGGAGTCCTCCACCGAGGCCTTCTCGGCGCCCGAATCCAGGTTGATGTTCTGCTTGATGAACTCCACTGCCCGGTAGGCGCCCGTGGCCACGGCCTGGCAGGCCGCGCCCGAGAACCAGAAGATCACTGCGCCGCCGGTGATTAGACCCAGCAGGAACAGCGGGTTGATGATGGACAGCCCCTCGACCACCTTCAGGACACCGAACTTGTTGTTGAGCAGCTGAATGATCGAGAAGATCAGGGTGGTGGCGCCCACGACCGCGGTGCCGATGAGCACGGGCTTGGCGGTGGCTTTGAAGGTGTTGCCGGCACCATCGTTCTCTTCGAGATACATCTTGCCGTTCTCGAAATCAGGTTTGAAGCCGAAGTCCTTCTTGATCTCGGCTTCGATGCCAGGAATGGCTTCGATGGTGGAGAGTTCATAGACGGACTGGGCGTTGTCAGTCACGGGGCCATAGGAGTCCACGGCGATGGTCACCGGGCCCATACCCAGGAAGCCGAAGGCCACCAGGCCGAAGGAGAAGATGGCCGGAGCTTCCATGAAGCCAGCCAGGCCGAAGGTCGAAACATAGTAGGCGGCACCCATGAGGGCGACGATGGTCAGGCCCATCCAGTAGGCGGAGAAGTAGCCCGCCACGAGGCCGGAGATGATGTTGAGGGAAGCGCCACCCTCCTTGGAGGCTGTCACCACCTCGCGGACATGGCCGGAATTGGTGGAGGTGAAAGCCTTCACCAGTTCAGGGATCAGAGCGCCTGCCAGGGTGCCGCAGGTGATGATGGTCGAGAGCTTGCACCACAGGTGGTCCGGCAGGTTGCCGATGAGAACCCAGGAGAGGATGTAGGTCATCACGATGGACACGATGGAGGTCAACCACACCAGCGTGGTCAGCGGGGTCTCGAAGTCGAACTTCAGGGAAGCGCCGAACTTCGCCTTGGACCAGAGGCCGTTGATCCAGTAGGAGGCGGCGGAGGTCAGAATCATGCCCACGCGCATGACGAAGATCCAGACCAGGAGGGAAACCTGGATGGCCGGATCCTTGACCGCGAGCAGGATGAAGGTGATTAGGGCGACGCCCGTGACACCGTAGGTCTCGAAGCCATCCGCCGTGGGGCCGACGGAATCGCCCGCGTTATCGCCCACGCAGTCGGCGATGACGCCGGGGTTGCGGGCATCGTCTTCCTTGATCTTGAAGACGATCTTCATGAGATCGGAGCCGATGTCGGCGATCTTGGTGAAGATGCCGCCGGCGATGCGCAGGGCCGCGGCACCCAGGGACTCGCCGATGGCGAAGCCGATGAAGCAGGAGCCGGCGGAGTCGCCGGGGACGAAGAGCAGGATGCCGAGCATGAGCAGCAGTTCCACGGAGATGAGCAGCATGCCGATGGACATGCCGGCCTTCAGGGGAATCTCCATGGTCGGATAGGGCTTGCCGCCCAGGCTGGCGAAGGCGGTGCGGGAGTTGGCGAAGGTGTTGATGCGGATGCCGAACCAAGCCACGGCTACGGAGCCGAGGATGCCGACGACCGAGAAGAGCAGGATCACGACCACCTGCGCCCAGGTCTTGGGATCGTGGGACAGGAACTTGAAGTAGGCCACCATGATCACGGCGATGAAGGCCCAGAGGAGGGAGATGAACTTGATCTGGGTGACCAGGTAGGTCTTGCAGGTCTCGTAGATCAGCTCGGAGATCTCAAGCATGGACTTGTGGACCGGGAGGTCCCGGATCTGGCCGTACTGCACCAGGCCGAACCCGATGCCCAGCAGGCAGATGAAGAGGCCGATCAGCAGCAGGTTATGGCCGGTCATGCCCATGAAGCTGCCCTGCAGGGCCGGGATCGTCAGATCCGCCTCGCCACCGGCGAAGGCCGGCGTCGCAAGAAGGAAGAGGATGAGTGA
The DNA here is from genome assembly GCA_903927605.1 of uncultured Holophagaceae bacterium. Next base: position 1,476 of record CAIYNT010000224.1, on the reverse strand, counting down.
GGCCATCCCTCCCTTGAAGATGCGGGTTGGCGCCAGGGCGCCAAACAAGCGTTTCATCGTCTCCATGGCTTTCCTCCAGATGGGTTCAGGGAAGGGGGATTCGGGGAGTGGAAGGCGGATGGGGGGCCAAGCAGGTTGACCTATATGAAAGCAGTTCAAGCCCCAGTCCAGGGGCGGACTACCCACAGATCCTGTTTGGACCGTCTGTGACTCTAACGCGGAAAGGCCAGGCACGGCAAGACCTAGAGGCCTGTCCGAAGGACACCTTCCATCCGGCTGGGGCTCATGGTGGGCAGTGTGATCTAGGTCCGAACCTAGGGGCTTGGATTTCCGCCTCTGTAGAAGATAATCAGATCCAACATGAATCTTGAGCTCATCGTCGATCCCATGCCCCACTCGGGATCCCTGTCTCATTTTTTCGCCAACTTCAAGGAGTCCAATTATGTCCGTCGCTGAAAAGAGCATCGCGGGCGCGGAAGCACGCGGCCACGGCTTCCTGGCGTCATCGGTCGGCCGAAAGGTGATCATGGCCGCCACCGGGGTCATCTTGTTCGGGTTTGTCACGGTGCACATGCTCGGCAACACCCAGGCCTACATGGGTGCAACGGCTTTCAACGAGTACGCCAAGTTCCTGCACGGCATGCTGCACGGCGACGGGATCTGGGTCTTCCGGGCCGTGCTCCTCGTGGCCGTGGGATTCCACATCTGGTCCGCCACCAGCCTCACCCTGGACAACATGGCGGCCCGCCCCGAGGGCTACCGCGTTCAGCAGAACGTGGCCTCCACCTGGGCCTCCCGGACCATGCGCTGGACCGGCGTCATCCTGGCGGTCTTCATCGTCTATCACCTGCTCCACCTGACCACCGGTACCGTCCATCCCAATTTCGATCACACCAATCCCCATGCAAACTTTGTGAACGGCTTCAAGGTGCCTGCCGCCGCCGGGTTCTACATCGTGGCTCAGCTCTGCCTAGGCCTGCACATGTGGCACGGCGTGTGGAGCTTCACCCAGACCCTGGGCCTGTCCCATCCCCGCTACGACACCCTGCGGAGGAACTTCGCCTATGGCCTGTCCATCCTCGTGGTGGGCGTGAACATCTCCTTCCCCATCGCCGTCCTCACCGGCTTCATCCACTGACCCTAGGGAGCCATCCATGGAACTCAATTCCCGCATCCCAGACGGCCCAATCGACAAGAAATGGGACAAGCACAAGTTTGATCTCAAGCTCGTGAACCCGGCCAACAAGCGCAAGTACAAGGTCATCATGGTGGGCTCCGGCCTGGCCGGTGGCGCCGCCGCCGCCTCCCTGGCCGAGCTTGGCTACGAAGTGGAGTGCTACTGCTACCAGGACAGCCCCCGCCGCGCCCACTCCATCGCGGCCCAGGGCGGCATCAACGCCGCCAAGAACTACCGCAATGACGGCGACAGCGTCTTCCGCCTCTTCTATGACACGGTGAAGGGTGGCGACTTCCGTG
>CAIYNT010000223.1 GCA_903927605.1 uncultured Holophagaceae bacterium | reverse complement strand
TCGGTGACGAGCTGCCGGTTGATCAGGATCCGACCCAGCAGCTGCTGCTCGTCCTCCTGCGTGGCGAGCGCGTCCCGCAGCTGCTCCTCGGTGATGCGGTTGAAGGCGAGCAGGTACTGGCCGAGGTACTCGCGCGGGTCCGAGGACCAGATGCTGGTGACGCGGCCCTCATGGAAGGCGACCCGTTTCGTGTGCAGGGGCCCCTTGAGCTCCAGGACACCGGTCTTCTTGCCCACGGCCAGCCACTGGAAGATGTCCTCCAGGCCCATGGTCGCCAGATCCCCGTTCAGCGCCACTTGCTGCCTCCTGCCCAAATTAGCCTACTGCGAATCTTGTTATAAAAACCAGATTGAGGAAAAATTACAACATCCATTTCCTGCCTTCGAACATCCTATCGGCACTGCCCAGGGTACCGATAGAGCACTAAAGGCGGGTCAGGACCTCGCGGATGGCGCGGTTCAGCTGGTCCGGATGATGCCTGGCGTTGGGCGCCTCAGGGTCCAGCAGGGGGAACCGGTAGACCGGGATGCCCAGGATCTGGTCGGCCTCGGTCAGCAGTGGCTCGCCGCCCTCCACCTGGTAGCGCGCGAGCATGTCTGCGCTCAGGGGCGCCGCGTTGGCGATGATGGCGGAGATCTGCGTCCGGCCGAAAGCCGAGATGGCCGCGACGTGGTTCTCCAGATCCAGTCCGGCGGTCTCGCCCGGCTCAGTCATGAGGTTCGCCACATAGATCACCGGCGATTGCGACGACTCCAGGGCCTCCTGCAGTTCTTCCAGCAGGAGGTTCGAGATGGTGGAGGTATAGAGGCTGCCCGGCGAGAGGATCACTAGGTCGGAGCGCAGCAGGGCCAGCACGGCTTCGGGCAGGGTCTCGGCCTCCCGGGGTTCCAGCCACAGCCGCGCGAGCGGTGGCTGGCAGGAGCCCACGGCCGTTTCCCCGATGTAGCGTTTTCCGGCCATGTCCTCGGCACAGATGGTGACCGGCACCACCGTTGACGGGAACAGGCGTCCCAGGGTGACCAGCACCCCCGAGAGCTGACGGATGGCCCGCACCCAGTCGCCCGTGAGGTCGGCGAGGGCCCAGAGCATCAGGTTCCCGAGGGAGTGCCCCGCGAGGCTGCCCTCGCCCTGGAACCGGTAGTTCAGCAGGTCCGAGAGGGCCGAGTCCTCCAGCGTGAGCGCGGCCAGGCAGTTCCGCAGATCCCCGGGAGGGATGCCACCCAGTTCATCGCGCAGGCGACCGGAGGAACCGCCGTTATCGGACACCGTGACGATGCCCGTCAGCTTCCAGGGATCCCGGCTGCGACCCGCCTCACGTTTGAGGGCACGCAGGAGCGCGGCGAGACCCGTACCACCACCCAGGGCGACCACCCGCAGCGGCTGATCGGGGTCGAGGCCTGGTCTGTCGGCCATAACCCGGGCTCAGTGGCCTTCTGTGAACGCGAACAGCGGGGACTTCCGGATGGCGTTGAAGTCCGGCTCCATGTGCCACTGGAAGACGAGATCGGCATCCAGTTCCATGGCCTTCTTCAGGCTGTCCGCGGAGGCCTCGGTGTTCTCGGCCTGGGCGAAGGCGACGGCCCGGAGGTAGTGCAGCGTGCCTTTGGTGGGATGGCTTTTCAGGGCCTTCTCGCTGAGCTTGATCGCTTCGTCTGTGTGGTGGTGGTTGAGACAGGCCTGGATCTCGGTGATGGGGTCGGCCACCACGGCCTTGGCCGGATGGAGCTTGGATTCGCACAGGGCGAGGTAGACCTGGGCCCGGCGCTTCATGGGGAAGTCGCCTGCGGCCTGGGCATCCACCGCCAGGGTTTCCAGGGCCTTTACGGCCTCGGCGTGTTTGCCGGCATCCACCTGCTTCAGGGCCTTCGTGAAGGCGGCGGCCAGCGGGGAGGGCGAGGGCTGGGCAGGAGCCGGTGCAGACTTGGGGGTGGACTTGGGTGCGGGTTCGGTCTTGGCCTTCGTCGGCATGCGGGATCCTCAGGTTGCTTGAGAAACTATAGAGTGACAGGGTTTCTCCGGCAAATCCGGGTGCGCCGAGGAATATGGGCTGGAACCGGGCGGGGATTACATCTTGAAGAGGGCCCTCTCCTGGTTGAGGACCCGGGTGGAGACCAGGGTCATGAGTCCGGCCAGTCCCACGGTCATGCTGAAGGCAATCAGGTATTCCACCCAGCTGAACTGCTGGCTGAACAGTTTGCGCAGCGCCAGACAGACGTTCACCACGGGCACATAGGAAAGAAAGGTCATCTTGTCCACGCCCGGCGCCATGGTGAAGACGCCGAGGAACACCACCAGGAAGATGCCGGGCGTGATGGCACTGCCCGCCTCGATGGTGTTCTTGGCCTGGACGCCCATGAGCAGGATGAAGTTCGAGAAAAAGAGACCCAGGGGCACCATGATCATGAACGTGAGCCCCAGGGTCATGGGGTTGGCGATGGCTGCCATGGCCTGCATGGAACCCGCCGACCCGCCGCCCATGAAGGCGACGGAGAGCCCCATGCTCAGCAGATTCAAGAGGGCCGCGATGACGCCCATGCAGAAGATGTAGAGCAGCTTGCCCAGGATGATCTGGTTGCGCGGCAGCCGAGTGGCCATGAGGCTCAAGAGCGTGTGCCGCTCCTTCTCACCGGCGGTGACGTAGATGCCGTGCTGCATGGAGCCGGAATACATCATGATCATCAGCAGGTAGGGCAGGAACCGGCCCATGGCCTTGCCGATCTCCAGGGCTGTGTCGGCGGCGTTCTTGACGTCCAGCTTGAGGGGCTCCGCCAATTGGGTGGAGGCTCCCAGGCTTTGGAGGCGACCTTGCACCCAGGTCTTCTCCTGGATCGCGAGGGCATCCTTCAGGCGCTTCAGGGCGACCTCCGAGGCCCGTTCGCTTTCGTCCATGGTGGCGGTCAGGGTGAACGTTTCGTGCCTGAGGAGGGCTGCGGCGGCGTTGGGATCCACTTCGAGCGCCAGTTCCAGCTTCTGGTCCCGGATGGCCTGCTTCAGATCGCCCTCGGGTTTGGCCACCCGCTCAAAATGCTTGGCCTCGGATGCCAGCACACCGTCCAGGGCGCCCGAAGGATCCGCGACATAGACCCGACTGGCCTTGTTCTGGTTCTGGACCTCATCCCGCTTCCCCATCTTGGCCATCATGCCGAAGATCGCGGGATAGAGCAGGAAGGGCAGCACGAAGGCGAAGAACATCGTCTTGCGGTCCTTCGAGAGCTCCAGGAACTCCTTCTTGGCGATGAGCAGCGCGCCGCGCATCAGTTACCTCCATCGGATTCAGCCGCCAGCTGGAAGAAGACCTCGTCCAGGGTTTTCGCCCGCCTGGCTTCCAGGAGTTCCCGGGGCGGCGCGTCTCCGTGCAGCTTTCCATCGAAGATGATGCCCACCCGGTCGCAGATCTCATCGACCATGGGCATGACGTGGGTGGACACGATCACGGTCCGGCCTTCCTCCCGCATGATGCGCAGCAGATCCAGCACGGTCTTGGCAGTGAGCACATCGAGGCCCGTGGTGGGCTCGTCGAAGATCACCACCTTGGGATCGTGCAGCAGCGCCCGGGCGATGCTCACCTTCTGCTTCTGGCCCGAGGAGAAGCCATCCATCCTCACATCGGCGAAGTCCGCCAGCTGGAGCTTCTCCAGCAGGTGCAGACCCCGGCGCTCGGCGGTGATCGGATCCACAGCCTGGAATTCCCCGAAGATGCGCAGGAGCTCGCGGGGCGTGAAGCGGGTGTAGACCCCCATGTCGGTGCTGAGGTAGCCCAGGCAACCCCGGACGGCTTCGGGTTTCTCTCGGGTGTTGAAACCGCAGACGACGATGTGGCCGGCGTCCGGATCCATCAGACCCGCGATCATCCGCAGCGTTGTGGACTTGCCGGCGCCGTTGGGGCCCAGCAGGCCGTAGATTTCGCCTGGCTTCACGGTGAGGGAGATGCCGCGCACGGCGTCGATGCGCCTGGTGGTCCGAGTCTTGCGATCCTTCACGGTGAAGGATTTGTGGACCTCGTTCAGCTGGATCACCGAGACCTCCGGATGGGCTGGCCCCAGTCTACGGGCCTAAAGAATGCACATGCCGCCAGATCGGCGAACGGGGCGGAAAAGCCGGTGAACGGAGGTTACGACCTCTTAGTGGTGGCCGAGCACTCCGGTGGCTCCCAGCGTGAGCATCACCAGGCCCATGCCCAGGCAGTAGATCGCGAAGCCATTGAGCCGGGGTTTCCGCGTGAACCGGTCCAGCATGCCGATGGCGAAGTAGCCGGAGATGGCCGCGACGACGACACCCACGACACAGAGCGCCACCGGGGAGCCGGAGCCGGGCGGGAAAGCCATGTCCGCTGGCAGGGGCTGATGTTTCAGCAGGGGCTTGAGCAGGCCCCGCAGCTCGACCGCCGCCGCGGCGGCGATGGTGGGGATGCCCAGCAGGAAGCTGAAGCGGGCCGACGTGGGGAGCTTCAGGCCGCGGAACACGCCGATGGAGATGGTGGATCCGGACCGCGACAGGCCGAAGCCGCCACCGATGCCCTGAATGGTGCCCACGGCCAAGGCATCCATGGCCCGCAGGTCGTGGAGATCGCGCCCAGCCAGATCCTGGTTCTGCGGGTTCGCCCGGGCCTGGCTCAGGCGGTTGGCCACGGCCAGCAACACTGCCGTGCAAAGCAGGCCGACGCCGTACACCCAGAGATGTTCCTTCGCCGCCTCCTTTACCCCACGGGTGGCCATACCGAAGATCCCGGTCGGGATCATCGCCACGAAGAGCCAGAGCGCCAGACGACGGCCCTCCACATCGCGCCCGATGCAGCCCATGAGGATCTGGAGCAGTTCCCGGCGGAAGTAGATGAACAGGGCCACCAGGGTGCCCACGTGCAGCAGCACATCAAAGGCCAGGGGCATCGGCTGGCCCTTGAACATCAGGTGCTCGGCCAGGGTGAGGTGAGCCGTGGAGGACACCGGCAGGAATTCCGTCAGGCCCTGGATGAGTCCCAGGAGGATGGCGTGCAGCAAATGCATTTGGACTCCGGCGCAAAGAAACAGTGTGCCAGAGCCATCAGGATTCCTGGGGGAGTGAGCGGAGGATCGCCAGGTATTCGCGGTGCTCCTTCCAGCCTCGCACCATGGCCAGGGCGCCCCAGATCTGCACCAGCATGATCAGGATGACCCAGCCGATGCCACTGATATCGCCGAACAGCCCCCAGCTTGAATGTAATGGTGGCCTTGGTGGTCCAAAACTGAAGAGGAAGAGGGGGACGAGCCAGAGAATGCACTGGCCGACCAGGACCGAGTAGACGCGGGCCTCCTCGATACCACGGATGACCCAGGGCATGGGCAGGAGGTAGAACAGCGGTGCTAGCAGTACCCACATGGGTGGAGGGCAAAGCGACGCCCGGGGCTGGTTTGCTTGCAGGAAGCCTGACGCGAAAGCATACAGGGCCACCAGCAGGACTGTGATGAGGAACAGCGCCAGGCCCAGGATCCAGAGCCAGCGTTGGTGCTCATAGTCGCCATCGGGTGTGGCCTTCACGGTGCCAAGTCCCCGATAGAGCATCTGGCCGAATCCCCATTTGAGGGCGAGCCAGAGGAAGGGCACCCAGACGAGGTATTCGATAAGCAGGCGGTTCATGGCATGGGCCCCCATGAAGTTGGGGCTCAACGCGGCGAGAACGAGGGCTATTGCCATCAACCCGCCCAGCGCCGTGGCCAAGCCACTCTTCCTGGATTGGAACGCCGCGTAGTCACGGGTCAGGGCTTCGAGGGCCTTCAGATCTAGCGTGGTCATGGCTTGCCTTCCTTCGGAAGCAGGGCGCGCAGCTGGTGGTGGTAGATCCGCAGGGCGGTCCGGCCCCCTTCCGTGATGCGGAAGCTGGTGACGGGAATGCGTCCCTGGAACACCTTCACAGTGGCGAGATAGCCCGCCGCCTCCAGCTTCTGGGTGTGGCTCGACAGGTTGCCTTTGCTCAGTCCTGTGACCCTCTGGAGGAACAGGAATGCCACTTCTTCGGCCGAGGCCAGAACCGTGAGGATGGCCAGCCGGGCCGGTTCATGGACCGTGCGGTCCAGGTCGAGGATGGCTTTGAGTGCGCTGCCTGTTTTGCCCATAAAACAAGTTTGTAATGCAAACTAGTTTTGTAAACCGAAATCCATCTCCCATGTTTGAATCTCCCCATGCGACCTATCGACCTGCGCTCCGACACTGTCACTCGACCGACGCCCGAGATGCGGGCGGCCATGGCCTCGGCGGAGGTCGGCGACGACGTACTGGAGCGTGATCCCACCCTGGCCCGGCTGGAGGAACGTGTGACGGACTTGCTGGCCATGGAGGCCGCCCTGTGGGTGCCTTCGGGCTGCATGGGCAACCTCATCGCTCTGATGCTGCACCTGCGGCGCGGCGACCGGTTCCTCGCGCCGGCGCAGGCCCACGTGCTGGGCTCGGAACTGGGCACGGGCGCCTGGCTGGCCGGGGGCATGCCCGAGGCGCTGCCCTGGGAGGGCGGCCCCGGCCGTCCCACGCCTGCGCAGGTGACGAAAGCCGCCGGTTCGCCCGGGCCGTACTACACGCTGCGCACCCGGCTGCTCTGCCTGGAGAACACGCACAATTTTGCCGGCGGCACGGTGACGCCCCAGGCCGAGCATCGCGCCCTGGTAAGCGCCGCGAGGGCCGCGAAGCTTGCGCTGCACCTGGACGGCGCACGCCTCTGGCACGCTGCCGTGGCCCTGGGCACACAGCTCTCCGCTTTGACCGAAGGTGTGGACACGGTCCAGGTCTGCCTCAGCAAGGGGCTGGGCGCGCCCATGGGCTCATTGCTCTGCGGCTCGCAACCCGCCATGGCCGAGGCCCGGCGCCTGCGGAAGATGCTTGGTGGCGGCGTCCGCCAAGGCGGTGTGGTGGCCGCGGCGGGCCTGGTGGCCCTGGACTACCTGCCGAGGCTCGCCGAGGACCATGCGAAGACGCAGCGCCTGGCTGAAGGCCTGCGCGGTTTCGGCATCGTCGCTCCGATCCCGGAAACCAACATCCTTCTGGTTCCAGTGCCCGATGCGGCTGCGGCCCTGGCGGCCCTGGAAGGCGCTGGCGTCCGCGTCCTGCCGGTGAGTTCGGCCATCCGCTTCATTCCCCATCGCGACCTGACCCTGGCCGACATCGAGGAGGCCCTGCGCCGCATAGAGCCACTGGCACCTCTGCTCCGTGGAGCCTGAGATGAAGCCGCGCCTAGCCCTGTCCATCGCGCTGGTGCTGGCCGCGCTCGCCGGGGCGGGGTACCTGGCCTACCAGAACACCCTGGTGCCCATCCCCCTGGCGGAAGGCCGGGAACGCTACGTCCGGGCCAGCCCCGAATTTGGCGAGGATGCAGCCCGTTTGGAGGTCCTGATGCCTGCGGGGCCGGGCCTGGAGGCGCTGCTCGCAGAACAGTCCGACCTCACCTTGGTCGAGAAATCCTCCACTGGTGCCTGGGCAGGCCAGTTGGCTTCAGGGCTCCAGTCGACGCGCCACGGTCGGCGCTGGCGGATCGCCCTCCGACCTGCCTGGCCGATGCAGGATGGAACCATGCTGGATGCCACGCGAGCCGCAACGGCCCTCGGTCCCGAGGTCCGGCGGATGGGCGGCGAGGTCCGGGTCATCGATCCAACGACCTTGGACTTCCAGTTCAAATCCCATCAGGACGATCTGCTGGGCTGTCTGTCCCGGTGGCGCGTGCCGGAGACGGGCCCCTTCATCCGTCAGGGAAACACCCTGGTCCGCTTCGATGGGTTCATCTACGGCAAGGCCGGCATCGCGGCGCTGACGGTGGTCACCGAGCCCACCCTCCTGGAAAGCCGGGCCTGGGCCGAGGGCCTGGCCGCGGCACGCTGGGCCTGGTCCGTGTTCCCTGGGAAGGTCGCACCCGAGGACATGGCGAAAGTACGCCTGGCGCCCTACGACGAGTTCCGGATGAAGGATGGTAGTGTCTGGTTCCTTTCCCGCCGCCTGCGCCGCCTCCGACCCGATACCGGAGACTGGACCCACACCCGCCTCTTCGGCGCGTGGAAGGGCACCATGGACTTGGCCTACGATCCGCTCGGGCTGTGATCTTTCAAAAAGAAAGATTCACCACGAAGACAGGAAGACCGCGAAGAAAAGCAAAGTCAGGAAGGCGCACCTGTTGCCAATCCACTAGGAGGATGTGAAGGCACAGAAAGTAACTGGTGGCGGCTGTCTAACAGTCCATCTCCGAAAGGACAGCGCGGGGATGAACCAGGGTCCCTTCCTGGTCTTCCCGTCTTCGTGGTAGATCTGTTTTTGCCCGGCGAGCCTCCTATTCAAGATTTGCCGCCTGCTCTCGGATCTGGTCCAGCACGCCCTTGGCCTCCATGACGGCGCGGGTCATGTCGATCCGCTTGCACTTGCTGCCGGTGGTGTTCAGCTCGCGCAGCACCTCCTGGCACCACACATCCACGGCCTTGCCTTCCAGGCGACCCTGGGCGAGGCGCTCGGCGAAGTCGTCGAGGTGGGCGCCCAACCGGGTGAGTTCCTCGCGCACATCCTGGCGTTCCGCCAACACGCCCGCTTCGGCCAGGAGGCGTTCCGTAGGCAACTGACCCGCGAGGCGCGCCTCCTCCAGGAGCTGCTCGATGCGCTGCCGGTAGAGACCCGGCAGCTCAGCGGCTTGGGCTTCGGCCTCGGACCGGAGGCGCTCTCGCAGGGCCTTCAGCCGCGCCAGGCCGTCCTCGAAGAAGGGGCGCAGCCGTTCCGCCTCGCGGGCCCGGCCCGCATTCCAGGTCTCCAGCAGGGCCTTCAGCGCATCGTGGATGGGAGCCTCCAGGCGTTCGCCGAGATCCGAGGCGGGCGGCTGGAAGGCGCTGGGCAGGCGGAAGAAGGCCTCGGCGGTGAGGGGCGGCAGTTTCAGCCACTCGGCGTCCTCCTGCCAGCCCTTGGCCACGGAACGCAGCAGGGCGCGGTTCAGCCGGGGCTCGAGGGAGGGTTCGTCCTGCACCTCGATGGCGAGGTCGAGCTTGCCTCGTTGGGCGGCCTCCCGCACCTGGGCGCGCAATCCTGCCTCCAGCGGGAACAGGGCGGGCGGCAGGCGCAGGCTGAGGTCCAGGGACTTGGAATTGACGCTCCGCAGCGTGAGGCGAAGCTGTCCGGCCTCCAAGGGACGGACTGCTTCAGCGAAGGCGGTCATGGATTTCATTGGCATATCCTGGATTTTGGCTCTCCAGAGTAGCGCGCCAGGCTGGTGTGGCTCGACTCCGAGGACTGGGCCAGTGGAGGGAATGGGGACATGGGACCGCAGATGAATGAACATGAATGGCAACCACAAAGGACACAAAGAACCCCAAAAGTGCTGATTGAAGGAACAACACCTGGATGCGGTGGGCTTCGGTTCGATGGGTCTTGAAAGGCAGGACTGCTTGACACCGATGAACACTGAGAACTGAATGATGAACACCGATAAGGCCAGATTTTTTTTGAGCAGGCCACTCAGGCCCTGCTTCTTGTCGCCCATGTGTATCTATAGTAAATATTATCATTACGATGCGATGCGACAAGCTGTCCACTAATCAATGGTAGCCAATTGAGCGTAATAGAGATATTCTATCCATATATTTATAAATTATACATCTGGCTGTGGCCCATTTCAAAACTGTCACGAGGTTGTGCCACCGGCACATTGTCGAAATCGGAAGGATCTTCCTTGAACCTGATACCGATCCTATGTTTCCCGCTCCTACTGGGAACCATGCGCTTGCCCGTGAAGATAGCGATTTAAGGAAAGAACCGATGACAACCAAGGCCATCAGACCGACGCTGACCAATCCCCTCGACCCCCCGGAGAAGGTGGAGTTCAACATCCCGGGCGAGATCTCGCGGGCCACTGGCCCCTACGAGGAAGCGATGAAGGCGGGGCACGACCTCATCCAACACCCCGTCCGCTCGGTCGCCATCGACCAGATCGAGAAGCAGCACCTCAAGAAGCGCATGACAGTGTGGGAGCGGCTCAAGATCCTCTCGGCCAAGCCGCCCAACGTGCTCTACCAGAACTGGGGCAAGAACCTGGACGGCGCCTCGTTGGTCACAGCGGTGATCGAGATCGGCGGCCGCGACGTGGCGGTCTATGGCCACGACTTCACGGTGCGCGCCGGCTCGATGGACGCCACCAACGGCAACAAGTTGGCCCGGCTCTTCCGCCTAGCGGGCGAGAAGGGGATACCCCTCATCGGCATGAACGACTCGGCCGGCGCCTACGTGCCGGCGGGCGTCGGCGGCCTGGACGGCTACGCCGAGGCCTTCACTGCGCTGCGCAAGATCAGCGGCGTGGTCCCTTCAATCATGTGCATGTTTGGCTTCAATGCCGGCGGCGGCTCCTACCTGCCGCGGCAGGGTAGCTTCGTAATCCAGCCAGCCGATACCTTCTTTGGCCTGACTGGGCCGGGCGTGGTGAAGTCGGTGCTTGGCGAGGACATCAGCCCCGAAGACCTTGGCGGGCCCAAGGTGCACGGCGCCTCTGGTGTGGCCGACCTGACCGTGGCCGACGAGATCGCTGCGCTCCGCCAAGCGGTCCGGCTGCTGGCCTACATCCCGGACAACAACGGGGTCAGCGCGCCGTTCCAGCCCACCAGTGATCCCATCGACCGCAAGACCTGGGAGATCAACACCCTCTTCAAGCGGGCCTTCAACTCGCCCACTGCCTTCAACACGCCCTTCGACGTGTCGATCGTCATCCAGCAGGTCTGCGACTACGGCGACTACTTTGAGATCCAGCCGGAGCGCGCCCGCGAGGCGCTCACTGCCTTCGGCCGCCTCGGCGGCCACGTGGTCGGTTTCGTGGCCAACAACTCGGCGGTCGGCTCAGGCCAGATCGACTGCGACAGCGCGGCGAAGATCGCCAGGTTCGTGCGCTTCTGCAACATCTACAACATTCCCATCATCTTCATGGAGGACACCACCGGTTTCCTCCCCGGCAAGGAGCAGGAGGCCCGCGGCATCGTGCAGGCCGGCCGGTCCATGCTAGACGCCATTGTGGACGTGCGGACGCCGCGCATCCTCCTCATCCTGCGCAACGCCTTCGGCGGTGCCTACGCTTCGTACAACAACTACCCGACCGGCGCCGACCTGGTGCTGGCCCTCCCGACCACCCGCCTGGCCGTGATGGGGCCGGCCGGGAAGGAGTTCGTCTACAAGGACGAACTCCGCAAGCTCCGCGCCTCGTTGGGCGACATGATCAAGAAGGCGACGGCCACCCGTGTCTCCGCCGGGATGGACGGCGAACAGGCCAAGAAGGATGCCGAGAAGGAAGCCACCGACTGGGTGAAGGCCCAGGAGGCCCTGCTCAACTCCCGCTATGAGCGGGAGCTGATGAACCCCAAGGAAGGCCTGGCCCTCGGCTCGATCTCCTCGATCGTCATGCCGACCGATCTCCGCCAAGCGCTCGCCGAAAACATGAACTTCCTGATGCGGCACTACCGGCCGTCGCCCATGACGGGACCGCAGCGCGAGTTCCACTAGGTCCAGGAGACCAGCAACATGGCCCAGAACGACCTTTACTGCCACAACCCGCTCATCCACCGCGACCGCCAGCTCGCCAGCTCGAG
>CAIYNT010000222.1 GCA_903927605.1 uncultured Holophagaceae bacterium | reverse complement strand
ACGCAGACTGGCTCAAATAATTCTGATCCAACCTAGTCTTCCACGCGGGCTGCGCCCGCGCACATACGAAAATCGCGCAGCGATTTTCGCTCTCACAACTGCATGACAACGCCAGGGAGTTTTTGGATGGCCTCCCGCAGCGGGGTCTCGGCCTGGTCATGGGGCAGGGTGATCCAGAAGGTGTAGCTGATGAAGGCGCCCTTGCAATTGGCCTGGTGCTGCTCGTCGCCTTCGGGCTGGGGCCCCAGGTGGGCGAGGATGAGCTCCATCACCATCTCGGGGCGCAACTCCTCCTGACGCCCGATGATCTTCATGGGCACCCTGGAAGGGTAGGTGATCTCAGGCCGACGGCAGGCTTCTTCCATGCCCCCCATCTTCCCAGCCTTTCCCCCAGCGCTCAACGCGCACCATCGAGCGCCTACTCGACCTCGATCTCCCGCAGATCCTTCCCCGGCTTGAAGCGGATGCTCTTGCCCTTGGGGATCTGGACGCTGGCGCCGGTCTTGATGTTCCGGCCCATGCCGCGCTTGCGGGGGCGGGGCTCGAAGACGCCGAAGCCCCGGATTTCGATGCGGTGCCCGTTGAGAAGGGCGTCTTTCAAGCGCTCGGTGAGCAGGTCCACTACCTGGAGGGCGGTGGCGCGAGAGCAGGGATGAACCTTCATCAGCGAATTGGCGATGTCAATCTTGATCATCGGTGACCTCGGGCCTTGGGGTGGGAGAGCCAGAATAGGGGAAGGACGTTCAACGTGCCAGGGTGATTTTTACATCCGTGGTCGGCGGCATGGCCATGGGCATGCCCGGAACCTGGGACAGGACGGGCGGTGGCGGGGGGCCTCCGGCTTCCCGGCCCCCACCCTGGGCGATGGACATGCCCCGTTCCATGTTGGCCTTGGCCATGTCCCCGGCGGCCATGACGCCCTCCAGGCGGAGCTTGAACTCGCCCACGTTGGTGGCCCGGAGCAGGGCTTCCTCCTCGGTGATGAGCCCCTGCTTGAGGAGGAAGTAGAGGCTCTGGTCGAAGGTCTGCATGCCGTACTGGGCCGTGCCGGAGGCGATGACGTCCTTCAGTGTCTTGGTCTTGTCCTTGTCCTCGATGCAGCTGCGCACGGTCTCGGTGGTCACCATGACCTCCACGGCGGGCACGCGGCCCTGGCCGTCGGCCCGGGGCACCAGCCTCTGGGAGATGACGCCCTTGATGACGGCGGCCATCTGCAGGCGGATCTGCTTCTGGTGGTGGGGGGGGAACACGGAGATGATGCGGTTGATGGTCTCGGTGGCGTCCAGGGTATGCAGGGTGCTGAAGACCAAATGGCCCGTCTCGGCGGCGTGCAGGGCGGTCTCGATGGTCTCCAGGTCGCGCATCTCACCCACCAGGATCACATCGGGATCCTGTCGGAGCGCCGCCCGCAGGGCCGAGGAGAAGGTCCTGCAATCGGCCTCCACCTCGCGCTGGTTCACGATGCTGAGGTTGTCCCGGTGCAGGTATTCGATGGGATCCTCGATGGT
>CAIYNT010000221.1 GCA_903927605.1 uncultured Holophagaceae bacterium | reverse complement strand
ATGGCACGCCGCATCCTCGAACAGAACGACATCAATACGGCCGCCGATACACTCGTGGCCGAAGGGAAACGGCCAACCATCGGCCTGGTCTATGACCTGGTGGGCCGCCGCGGATCCAACTCGACCATCCAGAAGATGCTGGCCACCTGGGAGAGCCAGCGTGGGCCTGTGCCTACAGCTCCACCCGTTGCGCCTCCCATGCCCGCGCCCGCAGTAGAGGCAATCACAGCGATGGGTGGCAAACTCGGGGGGATGCTCCAAGCCTTAGGGGAGGAAGTCTTCGCAGCCGCCAAAGCCGAAGCCGATGCCGCCGTGGCTCCCGTCATTGAAGGGCTGCAAGCCAAGCACCAGGAGCTTCAGGAAAGCTTGGCCACCGCCGAACGTATCGAGGCTGACCGGGATGCCGAGATGGCCCAGATGGAAGCCGATCTGGCGAAGGCTGTAAGCGAGCATCTGGCTGACGTTCAGCGCATCGGGCACCTGGAGGCCGAGTTGGAGGCCCAGACCGCCAAGGTGGCCGACTTGGTCGTCAAAGAAGGGGCTTTCCAGTCTCAGATCGCCGTCTTGTCCGAGCAGATCGGCTTCCTCAAGGGGATGTTGGAGGCCACCGTCGAGAAGGCCAAGAAGTAGACAAAATTTGTCCACAACACCTGCCGGGGTTCGGGAGAAGACCTCCCGTCTTTCCGTCAGCACAAGGGGGGCAAGCCCCCCTTGTGCTTGTCCTGCCGTTCATCCCGGTCATGAGCCCCTCCACTAGCTCATGCAAGCCTTAGGACAAAAGATCCTCACAGTGGCTGAGGTAGCTGGCCGGGAAGAACCCGCCGCCACCTCGATTCTCACCTGGCGGACAAGAGGGACGGAGGCCTGAGAGATAATCCACCAGCCCATCCTCCTCCACAGTTAGCCAGATCTTCGCGCCGGCGTGCAGCCAGCCGGGCCCGTCTCCCCAGCCGCCCGCATTAATCCAGGTCGGGATGTTCTCCTTCACCATGACGGCCTTGCCGATGAGCTTTTTCGCCGAAGAGGGTTCCGCGGCCAGCCGCTCCTCCTCCGCCCGTCGGTCCTCCGGAGAGAGACCTTCCAGTCCAAGCGTCCGACGTTGCTTCCAAGCGAAGAGCGTCTGCCCTGCTTCTTGCTCAGCCACGATTTGGATGTACTCCGGCGATCCTGGATCCCCAGGCTTCACGATCTTCAGCTTCTTGATCACAGCAGACCCTCCTGTTCTGCCAACCGACGAACGACCCGGCGAACCTCCTTTGGGACGAGGGTGATGATCTCGATGGCCGAGGCGGCGATGGCCTCATTCACCAGGAATTAAATCTTAGCTTCAAGGATGGCACGTGCTTGCTGATGAGTTGACTATTCTTGGTAGGTCATCCGAAACCTACTATCAACATGCTGGACCTGTTTCCACGTCCATTGCGATGATTACTCGTCAAAGCCGGATTGATCCACTTTCCATTTCTTGCCAGTGCCGAGAACCCTGCAAGCGCAACAAACGACCTTCCAACATGGAATCAGCCTTGAGGAATTCCGACTAACTCTGGATGCAGCGAACCGGGTAAGGGGAGGACTCCCCCTTGACGGGGACAGCGCCCCTGAGCACCCATGGAGCCGCAGGCGCCGGGGGCATTACCCCGGTGCCTTCGGCTTTAGGGGTTCGGGGGCGATGAGGGCGAGGAACCGGACCGACGCTTGCGGCGGGTCGGCAGCCCGACCCCGTCAAGGAGAGCCCGGACCCTGGACCGGGAAGCGGCGGGTGGGTCGGGCTCTCATCGTAGATTCCTATCCGGTAAGGAAAAGGTACGAAAAAGAATGTTGTCACTGACGCAAAAGCCAGCGCTCCGATTTGATTGTAGAAGGGGTCAGATGCGACCCATACCGCAGGAGAAAATGTTGTGTATGAAGGTTGGGTCCAGCTTGAGCGAGGATTAGGGCGATCAGGGGAGGGGACGGATCACTCATGGGATTGGTGGGCTCT
>CAIYNT010000220.1 GCA_903927605.1 uncultured Holophagaceae bacterium | reverse complement strand
TCTCCGTGAGGGGATCCGGCGGCGTTACGGGGCGGTGTCCGACCCGAAGGTCCACCGTCGCCTGGAGATGGAGATGGATCTGATCCTGCGGAAGGGCTACGGCGGCTACTTCTTGGTCATGCAGGCCATCACACAGAACGCCTCCCGGACGTGTGGGCGGGGCAGTGGCGCAGCCTCCTTGCTCAGCTACCTGCTGGGGATCACGAACGTGGATCCTGTCGGTGCCAACTTGATGTTCGAGCGGTTCCTGAACGAGGACCGCGAGGATCCGCCTGACCTCGACGTGGACTTCGCCTGGGACGAGCGGGACGACGTGCTGAAGTGGGTGTTCGAGACCTTCGGGCGCGAGCACGTCGCCATGGTGGCCAACCACAACATGTTTCAGCCCAGGGCTGCCATCCGCGAGGTCGCCAAGCTCCACTGCCGACCTGAAAGCGAGATCGCCAGGATGTCAAAGCGGCTCCGTACGTGGGGCTGGGAGGATGAGGCGGGACTCTCGGTGAGGCTTGGGCGCACGACCAGGACCGACGCGCCGCTGCCCGAGCCGTGGCCGGACATCATCCAGATGGCAAACCGTCTCGTGGGCCAGCCTCACCTGCTGTCGGTGCACCCCGGGGGCACGGTCATCACCCCCGGGCCGCTCTGGGAGCATGCGCCCAGCCAACCCGCGCCCGCGAAGGACGGCGTCTCGATCCTCCAGTGGGAGAAGGACGGCGTGGAATCCTACGGGCTGGTGAAGCTTGACCTGCTAGGCAACCGGTCACTCGCCGTCGTCCGTGACGGTCTTGCCGTCCTGGAGGCACGGGGCGAGGCCCCAGAACGCCGGACCTGGTTCCCTGAGCAGGACGAGGTTACCCAGGACCTCATGGCCAGGGGCGACACCATCGGCGTCTTCTACGTCGAGAGTCCGGCTAGCCGGATCCTCCAACAGCGAGTAGGTAGAGGCGACTACGAGCATCTGACCATCCATAGCTCCCTGATCAGGCCTGCCGCCAACCGCTGGGTGGACGCCTACGTGTCCCGCACCAAAGGCGAGCCCTACGAACCGATCCACGCCTCGCTCGACGACCTCTTGAGTGAGAGCTACGGCGTCCTCGTGTACCAGGAGGACGTGATGCGGGTCGCGCAGGGAATGGCCGGGTTCACCTACAAGCAGGCCGACAAGCTGAGGAAGGCCCTGGGAAAGAAGGACCACGCGGCTCGCGTCCCCGACTACAAGGCCGCGTTCCTGGACGGCTGCCGAGCCAACGGGATCCCCGAGAAAGGAGCCGAGGAGGTCTGGTCGATGATCGAGACCTTTACGGGCTACTCGTTCTGCAAGCCGCACTCTGCCAGCTACGCTCGGGTGAGCTACGAGAGCGGCTGGATCAAGGCCCATCACCCCGCGCCCTTCTATGCCGCCGTCATTAACAATCAGGGCGGGTTCTACCCGGCCATTGCCTACCTGGGCGACGCCCGTCGCCACGGCGTGAAGGTACTGGGTCCGGATGTAAACGAGAGCGACGCCGCGTACGCCCCAGACGGCGACCATTCCCTCCGCGTCGGGCTCAGCTTTATCAAGGGCCTTCCCAAGGCTGACTTGGAGAGGCTTCTGGCTTCGCGGGGGGAAGGCGGCGCCTACCAAGACGCCCAGGATCTCCAGGCCCGGGCGAAGACCTCGGCCAAGGCCATGGAGCTGTTGGCCAGGGCAGGGGCTTTCGACAGGTGGGCGCCCGACGGAGATCGGACCCGGCTGCTCTGGGACAGTGTGGGTGGCCTGCCCAAGGGGGTGGCACCCCGGCCCACCGGCCCCGTGCAGAGGGCCAACCAGGAGATGGAGCTGCTCGGCATCACCCTTGAGCTACATCCGGCGGCTCTCACCCGTGGGCTTCGCCCTGGGGAGGACTACCCCCATCGCGCCGGGCAAGTAGCCCATCGGATCGGTCGTGAGAGTCGCTTCTGGGCGCTGGTAGTGGCGGAGAAGCTTGTGCTCACCAAGGATGACCTGCCCATGCAGTTTGTGACCTTGGAGGACGAGACGGGGCTCGTGGAGGCCGTCGTGTTCCCAGACGCATTCCGCCGCCGGGGGCAGGGGTTCACGGTCGGCGAAGTGGTCCCCTCCCGGGGCGTGGCTGATCTTCAGGACGGAGTCGTGATCCTGCGGTGGCAATAGGTGGGTGGTCATGGACATTGCTGGGCTGGTACACGCTTAACGCACTGCTGATATGGGTGGCCCGATTGATCTGATCACCTGGCCCAACCGGGACATTTCTTGAAGACATCCTACTCAATGTGGTTAAGAGGTTTAGCCTCATGCTGCGTGGCCTAAAATCCCTTCTGCTAAAGCTGCGTCGAAGGTGTGCAAATGGTGGCTGTTTTGTACACGCAAAAGCCCCCAGGAAATGGGGGCGGAAGTGACTCGTGTTGAGTTGCCCATCCTGGCGAAAATCTGACTCGGATAGAGGCCCTTTTAGTTCGCACTTTCTAGTGCCAAGTCATGGCCTCAAGATCTCCTGCTGAACCTGTCTCCAAACGGGCCTTTTGGTGGTCAAGAAATGGGGCTTCTTCGTCATAGTTTTCGACGCGAATTAGGCACTTTGGAAACGGTCCTTCGGTGCATTCCGTACCTCGCCTTCGAAGTGGACACCGCTCTAGACCACCGCCAGCATTGACTAGTGACCAGATTGACACCCTATGTCTAATCCAATTTCTGGCCGATCATTACTGGGTGCGATACGTTCTGTTCCTCCTTCCGCAAGCTACCGCCCCCGCATACGCCGCGAAGCG
>CAIYNT010000219.1 GCA_903927605.1 uncultured Holophagaceae bacterium | reverse complement strand
CTGGGGTGAAGCGCGTTTTCACAGGTGCTGTGAATCCTAGCAGTAGGGAATTAACCTTCTTACTGGTGATATAGCTTATCTTAAACCAGGTTCAAGCTGCTGAACCTCACGGATTCAGGTAATTCACCGGGCTTTGCCAAGGTAGAAAGATATAAGGTGGATCTCCACCCTCCGTTGTCATCGCTGGTGTAAATAAGAAAATCAGGCTTCCCGTCAAAGTCAATATCCCCGGCCCAAACTAGTGCGCATGTGTCCTCACCCTTCTGGCATTGAATTATCTGTTTTTGACCCAAGAACCGAAATTCAATTGAAGAGGGGGGATCGCTGCAGCAGTTGTTATACGGAGAGAATTTGATCTCGAATGGGATGCTGTTGAACATTCCCTTCATTCCGGTTATTGGATCGATGGTGAATGGCATTCCCTTGTCTAAGAAGTATTGAGGAATTCCATCCGCCGAATAGATCAATTTTGACTTTGACTCCAACCCCGGAATTCCACGAATGACAAAGGCAAAACGAAGCACGGGTGAAAGAATGGATCCTTTGATTGCGACATCCCGAACAATCCACCTTCCGTTCTGGTAGATCATGCCGATCCATTGGCCATCGGCGCTTCTAGTATCTGTAGCTCCAGGCCAGGCGTGTTGAGTTCCGTTCGGTATGAGTAATTGAACCTGATTCGGCTTTTGGCCGAACACAATCAAACTGGAAAGACAGAATGCGGAGAGAGCACCGAGAATCCCTCTGCCTCTTGGCTGATTTCGAGTGTGCATGGGGGCCCTAACAATGTATTAGGCGACAGGCACGACGCCCCATCAGGTTCGCCTAATAAGAATGTGAGTGGGGCGGAAGGAGTGTAAGTCGCAGTTTACCAAACCCGATCCGTTCGCCTAATCATCAATCTTGCGGACCGTTTTTTCCTGGATTGACGGCATGTCCCTGAACCCAGAGAGAATGGCCTAACATCGACTGAACGCGTGAAGATCCTTAACCAAAACTGCGTCTCAACATGACTCGCCGGGGGTGGCCGCTACGCAGCCTCCTCCGGCATTTCCAGTGCACTGCGCTTCAGGATGAAGTCAGCCGCTTTCTGCGCCCGCGCTGCGGCAGTCACGAAAGCCTGGGGCTCGGCCTTCAGCTTCTCCAGCCACCCCTGAATGTAGGCCGCCTGGTTCGACAGGACCGCCTGGTCCACCCCGGCCTCAGCGCAGAGGAAAGCCGCGCAAAGCTCGGCCACAAGCTCTTCCACAGAGTAGTCCCGCGCCCCGAAGTAAGATCCAGAGACGATCTCCTTCCGGTTCAAGCGGCAGGCCGCGCCAGTCGCGTGTCCTGCCTCATGAAAGAGGGTCTCGTAGAACCCCTCGGCAGTTGGGAACGCAGACCGGATTGGCATCCGGATCTGATCGAAGCCTGGGATGTAGCAGGCCCGGTCTCCGCCGTAGCGCAGCTCGGGACGCGAGGGCATCCCCTCCCAGATTGCCTCTGCCTAACGCTCACCAAGGCCCCAGGAACCCCGATCTATGTCGTCACGAGCCCGGCAGAGGGGGACTACCTCAGTGACATCCACGACCGCATTCCCAAGCTCGTCCCGGTGACCGCCGCACTGGAAGCCCACCGGCTTGCTGGGGTCGGTGGCGAGTTTGATGGGGTTGAGGAGATAGAGGGGCCGTCCGGTGGTGATCCAATCTGAACCCACGCGCCCGTTGGGGGGGCTTCTGGATTTTTCAGGGCACGATTTTTATATTCGAGGCCTTGATTTGGATGCCAAGTGGAAGGTGGGGCCTTCCTACACCACTCCACAGCCTCTTGGAGCGAACGCACGGGTAGATCATCGAACCCTCGATCACACCAATCCTCGACGGATACCCTTGGAAGGCTCACTGCGTCACGGCTAGTACGCCTAAACCCAGGGGAGACCAACCATCGTGGATGCAACTCTACTAACACCCAGGCAGGCATTCCTCCAATGATCTGCGGTTCATATTCGGGCCCGAAGGAGACTTGTCGAAGTGGCGCCGGGAGCCACTCCCCTCCGGGTAAGCGAATGAAATCTCCCACCGCTAGCAAGTGATCTCGGACTTGGATCGCCTCACCCAGCCCATCAGGCCCCACCATAGGGCCAGCGAGATCAAGGAAGAGGTTCGATAATCGCTGCGTAGAGGTCGCTTGCCAGTGTGGGTGACAAAGAGCCCAGAGTGCGGATCTCCAAGCCTCTGCGACAAAATCCCAGGGTGAAGACGCCGAGCCTAATCCCAGCCCCCATGCTTGGAGAGGCTTCACTTCCTGGGGAGTGAGCTCAGTGAGGGGCATGAGCCTAGACCAAGAACGGGCGAAGCCGTTCAAGTCGCTTAAAGTCCACGTCTTCCAGGCTCGCCACCATTGAACCGAGCGTCGCCCCGGCACATAATGCGGCTGGTGCAAGCAACAAGGTGAGGATGTCCTGGAG
>CAIYNT010000218.1 GCA_903927605.1 uncultured Holophagaceae bacterium | reverse complement strand
TGGAACCTGAACACGCCTTGCATCCCCGAGGGCGTGGACGACATGAAGGTTCGCGCGACCCTGCTCAAGGAACACGGCATCGAGATCGCAGGGGGCTTTGGTCCTCTCGCCGGGAAGATCTTCCGGGTCGGACTGATGGGCCCCCTGGCGACGATCGAACAGGTCACCGAGTTCCTGACCCATTTCGGCGACGCGCTCAGCAAGGCGAAGTAGTCCGCATAGACAGCGTAAAGGCCTTGAGCGGGGGGTGGATCACCCGGCCTTGGCTTTGCCCCTGGGGATCTTCGCCTCCCCCCGGTAGCGATACAGGTGCAAGAGTGCGTGGTTGCTCCGGACATCCTGGGGGCAGGCCCTCCAGCGCGTCTTGTCAGAGCGGACAAGGGCCAGAACGGACTGTTTCCTGAGTTCCAGGATGAGCACCTGGTGTTCCTTGAATGCTTCCTGTTTCATTCCCCACACCTGGCCGGGGCGCAGCTTGCGTTCATTGGCCGGCAGGGAGCCCCAGATGCTCGCCTGAACCTTCTCTGTTTCGGCCGCTCTGGCAGCCAGTTTCGCGAGGGTGGCCTGGACCTTCAAGTCGTGGGCAAGGCGGACCGGTTCCTCGGCCCACTTGCGGGCCTGGTGATCGCGGGAGAAAGGACCGACCATGCCGTCGCTACCCGGCCGCTGGGCCCACCAACCCTTTGTTCCACGCCAGTAGAGCGTGCCCTTGAAGCCCACCAGTGAGAAGGCGTTTCGCATCCCAGGAAAGGGAACCCACTCGGGTTTGAAAGGCGCAGGCCTCTGCCTAGCCATAAAACCTCCTGGTTGATTATCCCACGCGGGAGTCCGATCGAGGCTGCTTGGTAGCACCGGCCTGCCCCCAAATCGCAGGCCAGAGAGAGGGCATGGTGAATCGGGAGCCCCTGGGGCCTGACCACGATAGAGTCAGTCAATGGCGCTCTTGTCGGCCAAAGCAACCTCGGGGGGCTTCACCATGCGTATCTTCGTCCGGTCTTTTCTGACCTGGCTGCTGTCCGCGGCCCAGGCCTTCGCCTTCCAGGTGGGCTGGCAAGAAATCCACGTCCCATGCGGCGACCGGAATGCCACGGTGGCACTGTTTTACCCGACCCAAGCAAAGGCCCGCGGCATCGCCAGGGGGCCCTTCACTGTAAACGCGGCCATGTACGCGGACCCGGAACCAGCCTTCAAGGGTCTGATCCTATTCAGCCACGGCGCCGGGGGTTCAGAACTCGGGCACAGTCGACTGTGCGAGACCCTTGCGGACCATGGGTACCTGGTGGCGGCCCTACGGCATCCAGGGGATAACTGGCAGGAGGATGCCCTGCTGAAGAAGACTCCAGAGCGGTACTGGTCCGTGCGGCCGCAGCAGGTCTCCCAGGTTCTCGACGCGTTGCTGGCAGATCCCCGCTGGAAGAATCGCATACCCCGTGACGCGCGCGGTCCGCGCGTCGGGGCGCTGGGGCATTCCGCCGGTGGATACACGGTGCTGGCCCTGGCCGGAGGGGAGCCTGACCTGGCTCGGCTGCGCGAGCACTGCTTGAAAGAAGGTGCTGAGGACCCGATCTTCTGCAGCATGGGACGCTCGGCGCAGGAGCCTGCACCTCCGGTTGTACTGGCCGTCCAGATTACGAAACTGAAGGATCCACGGGTGCGGGCGGTGGCAGCCATGGCGCCGGTGGGCGTCCTGTTTACGGCGGATTCGCTGGCCGCGGTTCGGACCCCGACGGCCATCTGGGAGGCGGTCAGCGACCGTTTCCTGGTGCCGAAGTTTCATGCGGAATGGGTGAAGCGGAACATGCCCGCCGCGGAGTTGCACCG
>CAIYNT010000217.1 GCA_903927605.1 uncultured Holophagaceae bacterium | reverse complement strand
GTCCATGGCCCCGGCGGCTCTCCGCAGCGGGTGGGTCGGAGCGATAACTCAGGCCACTACCTGTCTCAAAATCATTGACGCGTTCCGTTGCGTGGCCCTTCAAATAGGAAATGGGTAGAGAAATGATCTGTCTAAAGTCAACGACGAGGGTTGACTGGTTGTCAGCCGGGTCGGTTTGAGATCCAAGAAGGCAAAGGCCCTCCCTCATCCCCTTACGCACTTGTTCCCATTGAATTTTCGACCCTGGCGAATTCAGTTCAAACTCAGCACGAGAGTAGATAGGGCATAGAGCGACATGATCAACTTTGTTCTGTTCTAGATCACACGCTTGGGTAACAACAATCAGATCCATCTCTACGACGGGAATGTCAATTTCTTCTTCGGGACTTTCACCAAAGGTCTCACCATAAAGTGGAACCATGCAATTAATTAGGTGATCACCCTGTGACAAGCTATTGGGATCAGTCACCTGCTCCCAATAAAAATTTGGGTCAGCCGCAAGGCGGGCTGATGGATCGAGAACAACCATCAGGTTTCGTCATCTTCAAAGACATAGGGCTTTGGCTTAATTTTACCGAGTAAGCGAATCTTTGCTTTGATCGTCTTGGTTGAAATCAAACGGGGGCTGAAATATTCGAAATTATCTTCTGATTCGGTAGTCTTGCGAAGCACTTCGCTTCCCAAGAGAGCTCGGTGCATTTGGGCCTCAAATGAAATTGAGGCTACAGCCCTGGATTCACTGCCGAGGCCACGACTTGAGGCGCTAACTGGAATCGGTAGAAACAGGGTTGGTGCAGTGGCCAATGCGATCGCAAGTTTCAACGGATCAACTCCCTAGCTGCATCAGAAATGCATGCTTCGAAGATTTCGTTTTTCCGGTTGTGAAGCGCCTCAAAAGCAATCCACATCTCATCGTCATTCTGGGGTACTTTACCCTCACAGAAAAGATCAATGTCAAGAACTACAGCTATAGTGCCCGGATTCACTGGGGGTACAAGTGCTTGATTAATAATAACCATTCCCGCAACAATCGGCTGGGGAATGAGCAATTGCATAAAATAGCCGCTAAGGCCGGTATCAAGTTGAGTTGGAATTTTTGGAACTGTTTCAAAATAATCCGCAAAATCAAGTTTTCCACCAGGTAAATCAAATCTATTTACATAACGTACTGCAATTCTAGTGATTGTCGGTTTTGTTGCTTCTTTAAAAATTGACCAAAGCTGAATGGCTTCAGTTTTTAATTCTCCCCAACTCTTGTACGGGGCCAAGTGACTCAATGTAAATCCGTTCAGTCGGGCCTGCCAGAGCCGTCTTTGGTCCGGGGAAATGAAAACAAATCCCGCTGGTTCTGTTGTCGCAGAAGCCTCAGGGGCAGTTGAAGGGTCTTCGTGAAATTTCATTTGCCCGTGAATTTCGTTCATTATCTTTGTTGTTGTGAAAACAGGCGTTCTTCCTCCCAGTGCCTTGAGGGCCTCAAGATCCAATCCGAGCGGTTGAACCCGGATGTCTAGGATTGCCTCAGTGATCGGTGCACGTGAGTAGGAAGGATGTGTTGGCATGGGACTCTAGGTTACCTAAAAAAAGTATAGGCTATAGGTACGGCAATCTGTCGATATAGCTTCATCCGGGTCTTGGAGAGACCAAGCGGGGCTCAGCAAGAAATGCAGGCCGGGGATCCCACTGCCGGGGCCATACCTACTCCTTAGGCTGTTTCGTCCTCATCTGGCTCGATAGCCAGCCCCGCAGCCCAGGCTATGGAAATTTCAATTGAGACAGTATCTCTTGGGGATAAAGGAGACTTCCGGTTAGTAGATTATCGGTGAGGGTGCCGTGGGCCACCTGAAATACAAAGCCCCCAAGTAATGACCGGTATCGTCCCGCCGCCGAGTGGACCTAACAGGAGAGTATCCGCATGACTTCTAAGGAAGAAGAAGCAAAACTGGCTGAAGCAATGTTTCGTTATATTGATCCACGTAGCCCTGAGTATGACCCGGTATTCGCAGCTGAACTGGTTGCTCTTGTAGGTCCAGAGTCCACATCAGAGCGCAAAGAGCGTGAGGATTACATAACCAAATTGTATGGGCTAGACAAAATTGGCAATTAAATAGCATATCATATAATTGATAAGTACAAATAAAAAGACCTCATTAGAGGTCTTTTTGATAGAATTTATTGATTTTTTGTTACTTTTTTACCCTTCGTTGTAGTGTCCCCCCGATAGTTGGACAAGTTCGAGGCTTATTCAGGCTGCGGGTTTGGGGTTGAGGAACGCCTGGTGGGGCGTTCGGTATTCGAGCGACTGATGAGGGCGCTCGTGGTTGTAGTGATCGATGTAGCGGGCGACCTCGGCGCGAGCCTCTTGAATGTCCTGGAACCGGTGAAGCCAAGCGCATTCCTCTTTGAAGGAGCGATTGAACCGCTCGCAGAGGCCGTTCTGTTGTGGCGTGTAGGGCGTGATGTATTCCTGCTTCAGGCCGTAGTCGCGGGCCAGGGCTCGGTAGAGCCGTGAGCCGAATACCAGGCCGTTGTCATGGCGCAGGGTGAGCCCTTTGGGGGCGCCGTGAGTCCAGCCAAACCGGTGGATCAGGGCCTCCTCCAGGGCACGCTCGGCAGTTTGAGCTCGGCCGGTGAGGTCGAGGCACCAGCCCAACACCTCGCGGGTGCAGCAATCGAGGACGGGAACAAACGCGCACCACCCATCCTTGCCGCACTCGATGAGGGCGATATCCGTGCACCAGCGCTGATTGGGTTCTGGGGCAATAGATCTGGACCCAGGCACCCTCGGGCGCTTACCAATGGCCCGCTGGCGCATGGTCCAGCCCTTGATCCGCATGAGGCGGTGGATCTTTTTGCGGTTGGTGGGCTGGTCCAGACGATGCTTCAACCAGGCCCATACGCGGCGAATGCCGTAGGTCGGATGGGCCTGAATTATCTCGTGGATGGTCCGGGCCAGAGCCTCGTCCACCGGGCGGTGCATGCGCTCAACCTTGGGCTGGTGGTAGGCCGTGGACCGGGGTACGCCCAGGATCCGGCAGAGGCGGGTCATCGGGATCTCCATCCCCGCCTCCAGCACATTGCACCGCACCGCATTCACGAGATCCCGTCCGGCAAGTCCTTGCCGAGAATGCGGTGAACTTTTTTTAGAACGTCGACCTCCAAGGCCAACTCGCCGATCTTGGCGTGAAGGCGCTGCTTCTCCGCCTCCCACTGGGCCTCTCGGTCCCGTGGATGGCTTCGCAGGGCCTCCGTGCCCTGAGCGAGGAAGTCCTCCTTCCATTGTTCGATCTCTGCCACGGTCAGCCCATGCTGGCGGGCTGCATCGGCCGGGGTGATCTTGCCTCGGACCAGATCCAGAACCACGGCGGCCTTTCGCTTGGCCGTCCATCGCTGGACCTCTCCTTCTGCGGGTTGGGGTTGGGACATCGTGCTTCTCCTGGGAAGCAGCCTGATCCCTCCAGAGCCGACCCGCCAGGGTGCTCCGCTTCGGTCGGCCTACGGCCTCCCTTCGCTGCGCACCCTGGCGGCTGGAAATCATCCTTCTCGGCTCCTTATTGCCTGTCCAACCTCTGAGGGGGACGGAATATTCGATCTCTCCTGGGGTAGACCCCTGCTGCTTGGCAATGCGGATCAACCCGGCAAAGCCTTCATGAAACACCTCAAGCTCTTTAATACAATTCATATTCATGAAGATGTTGAGGTTGCTGCTCATAAACGCTCCGTGGGCAGGGCTGGCTTTTCGGCCTTCCCCTCGCGCTCCGAAGCGTAAGGTGCTTATCGCAGTTCCACTGTACTGCTATTTGGAATCCTAAGCTCACCTATTACTGGATTTTTGGGGATGCCCGTAAATGCTGGCATTGATACCAGGGATTGTTGAGCCTTGATGAATATGCATTTCCGCTCTGGGGCATAGGCAAGGGGCAGGGACGACATCCTATCCTTTTGGAGTGGTGAGCACAGCGAGCTTCTCCTGAAGATCCCTAGTGCTGAAGGGCTTTGGGAGCAAGGTGACGTGGGGGTGCGCTCTCGAAAGATCAATGGCGACTTGGTCAATTTGACCCGTAGAGAGAATCAATGGGAGGGTAGGACGCAAAGCGCGAAGGCGTGGCAAGGTTCCTCTGCCTCCAAGGCCAGGCATATTCAGGTCCAAAATCACCACATCGGGTTGGAAATCGGTTGCAAGTTTCGACAGGGCTTCTTCACCGCTGGAGGCGACAGTAACGCTGTGGCCAAGCAATTCCAGGATCGCCTGCATTGAACTCTGGATCAGTTCATCGTCGTCGACCAGAAGCACGCTCAGTGCATAAGGGGAGGACTCTGGTCGAGGTTCAGCGGTAGTTTCCCCGAGGTATGGCGAATGTTCACAGGCCGGGAACCTGATGCCCACTCGTGTCCCATGACCCGGTTCACTCTGAATTTCCAACTGTCCTTGGTGAGCCTTCACGGTGCGGTTGACCACCGACAGGCCCAGTCCCGTCCCCTTTCCAACCTCTTTCGTGGTGAAGAAGGGATCAAAGGCCCTTTTGAGAACCTCTTTCGACATCCCACTCCCCGTATCCTCCACCACCACTTCAATCCAAGCGTTGTCGATGTTTCGAGTTCTGAGCGTCAGGGTGCCATCTTCGGGCATGGCATCTACGGCGTTAACGCAGAGGTTCATGATTGCGTGGGTCAAGGCAGCGCCATCACCGCGGATTGGTCGCAACTCAGAGTCCATGTCCAGCGTGAGGCGAACATGGGATAGCGTGGTGTGGGCCAAAATCCGAACTTCCTCTTGAAGGATCTCGTTCAGATTCAAGACCCTTTCTTCTGGAAGGCTGTTCCGAGTAAAGACCAATAGGCTTTGGACCAGCTTCCCGCCACGGGTGGCGGCCTTTTCGATGGTGTCGAAGGCACGCCAAGCTGGGCTATCCACCACTTGGAAATTTTGCATGGCTGAAGAGAGCCCAAGGATGGCCCCCAGCACGTTGTTCATATCGTGGGCGACTCCCCCAGCCAAGAGTCCAAGGCTTTCCAATTTTTCAGCTTGAAACAAACGTTCATGGAGCTTGGTGTTCTCTTCGTTCTGAAAGGCAAGCTCCTTGTTGGCAAGTTCCAACTCCGCTGCCCGCTTTACCTTCTCTTCGTTCTGAAAGGCAAGCTCCTTGTTGGCAAGTTCCAACTCGGCTGCCCGCTTTGCCTTCTCCTCGTTCTCAAAGGCAAGCTCTTTGATCGCCTCCACCAATACTGCGGCCCCTTGTTCGGCGCGGACGATCAGTTCTTCCCTGTTGAGGGAGGCGAAAGGAGACTGGGTCTTTTCGTGCATAGATTGACCGATCCAGGAGAGTAAGCCCAGCATATACCATTTGGGTAGATAAAAGATTCCCGGCTGCCCTCTGGTGCAGCAGAATCACCAGGCCCGAACTGGATCCCGCGCAGCAGGCTATCCTGCGGCTCCTGGCTCTGTTTTTGAATGGCTCTTCTCGTCTGGACCAAGCCGGAGATACGCATAGATCGTCTCTCGGCTGACGGAGAAGGCCCTGGCGAGATCAGCCTTCGACTCTCCGACCTGAACCCTCTGACGCACTTGTTCCGCTTGCTCAGGTGATAGGCATGGCTTCCGCCCCTTGTAGACACCTCTTCCCTTCGCCAGAGCAATCCCTTCGCGTTGCCTTTCCAGGATGATGCTGCGCTCGAACTCGGCAAAGGCTCCCATCATGCTGAGCATCAAGGTGGACATGGGGCTGTCCTCCCCCGTGAAGGTCATGGACTCTTTTATGAAGGTCACCTTGACGCCACGGCTGGTTAGTTCGTGTCCTTTCGGCGCACACAGGGATGATTCGGCACATGACTGACTGGTCTGTCACGACTGATCCACATCTGGGACTTACGAAGCCAGAGCAAGTCCCGCCAGGGTGTCCAGGTAGTTCCAAGGCATCCATTCCCCTGGGTTTTCCTCCACCAGGGCATGGTTCCGCTGGAGGGCAACCAAGTAGTCGAAGGGCTGAGCGCCATTCAATTCCGCGGTGTGGATGAGGCTCATGAAGGCATCCCCAGTCCTGGCGCCGGTCTCGGTCTTGTAGAATAGGGAATTCTTCCGGTGCATGATGGCCCGCTTGATCACCCGCTCGCAGATCGAGTTATCCAGTGGCGCCATAGGCTCACGCAGGAACAGCGTCAGTTCCTTCCAGTGCTTCCGCATGTAGGTGATGGCCTGGCCCAGCCCTGAATTGGGCTCCACCTTCCGCTCCTCGATCTGATCCCTGAGCCAGGTTTCGAGAGCCTTCATAACGGGTCCACTCCCCTGCTGGTGAAAGGCCAGCCTGGTAGGCGGGTCCATGCCTTCCTTCTTGGCTCGGGCGTCGTTCGTGTAGACCGCCTTCAAGGACTCCAGGAGGTGCCGGACCTCGTCAGGGAACCGCTCCTCCACCTCCACGAACCGCCGCCGGGCATGGGCCAGGCAGTGGGCCAGGATGGTGTTCAGTTCCCCGGCCTCGCCCACGCTGTTTGCAGCGAGGGCATCGGACATCTGGATGGGAGCGCCAAGGCCCTCCGCACGGTGCCGGAGGACAACCTCCAGGTTCTCTCCCGCGTGGTTGTGGCCCGTGATGTAGAGGGCGATGCGGTGCTCTCCATGGTTGGAGAGGATGGCGGTGGTGTAGGTGCCCTTCCGCCCTTCCTTCCGATTCGTGGTCCCACCCAGGATCCGCATGGTGGTGTCGTCGTTGTGAATGACCTCGCCCTGGGCGGCCTGCCTGGCTAGTTCCTCGTGGGCGGGCAGCAGGAGCCCAGCGGCCTCCAGCAGGATTTCCCACTGGGTCGAGACTGGCAGGGGGATCCGAAAGCCCTGCTGGAGCTTTTCAATCCGGTGCATGGGGAGTCCCGAACCATACCTGAGCATTCCAAGCATGGCAGCCACCGTCTCGTCGTACTTCTCCGAGCCGACCCCATCAGGTGCCGGAGCTGTGAAAACTTCACCGCACAGGTTGCAGCGCCACCGCTCCAGTTCGTAGACCCTGGCCGCGAACGGGGCCACACCCTTCACGCGCACCAGGGTGGCAGGCTCACTCTGGAGGTAGACCTTCCCGTTGGGGCATTCCGGGCACGGGGCACCGCTCTCCATCCCCGTCCGTGTCACCTTCACGCGATCCGCGCCGGGGTAGTTCCTGGCGCCATTCCGCCCATGTCCTGGGGCCTTCTCCTTTGGCCGCTGCTCCGTCGGTTGCTGCGGTTCCTGGTTCTGATCCGTGGGTGCCTCGGAGGAACCTGCCTGGCTGGGTTTCGGGGGATCCTGGTATGGGGCCTTTCCGCACACCGCCGCCGTGGATTCCGTCTTGGGACCAAACATCATGAACTTCAGCCGCTGAATGGAAGTTCGCTTCGATTCCAGTTCCTGGTTCACGAAGGCCAGGGTGTCCACCGCTGTCCGGAGGTCCTCATAGCCTTCCTCACCAAGGACTGTCCGCGCACGGTCCAGATGGCCGTGAAGCACTTCGGCGCTGATCTCCTTGTGCCGCAGATCTGGGCGTGGAGATGGTGGTGTGGTTTTCTTTCGGTGCTTGGTGCGTGCCATCGTTCAGAATGTGCCCGAAGTCGTCGATTAGTACAAGCGTAGAAAAGGCGAATACTGTCAATAATTTACATTTCCAGGTATCACATTGGTGGACTCACAGATCGCCATGCCGCAGGCACCCTGGTGCCGCCAGGATCGCCACCACAAATCAGGATCTGGAGTTCATGGGCGAGAAGCCGGGCGGACGGTTCATCCTGATTGGTGGGCCACCAGCGGAACCTACCTCTCGATAGCCGCTTCTGACATAGCCAGTAGCCCCCGCCGTCGTGGGCCAAAACGCGCAGGGATGCCCCCGAACGGCTGCGGAACACGAACAGCGTGCCCGAGAAGGGATCGGCCCCCAGGGTGACGCGACAGAGTTGAGCCAACCCATCGATCCCACGGCGGAAATCGACCGCCTCCACGGCCACCATGATTTTCATCTGGGGGGAAATTTGAATCATCACCGGCATCCGAGAAAGGCGGTCATCAGGCTGGCCAGGTCCACGGAACTTCCAGTCGGAAGGCGGAGCACCACCCGCACGCCATCCGGAGTACTGACCTCCAGCACAGGCCCGGCCTGGATCCCGCCCAGCAGGCTATCGCCGCCGAGTTCCACGAAGGTCGGCGCCATGGGTTGCGGCTTTGGCCTTGGTGGTAGTGCGTGGATCAGGGTTTGTTCCGGATGGGGCTTCGGCGCTGGGTGCTGCTGACTGGAGTGCTTGTCCATGCGGGTTTTCAGGGCGCCATAGCTCAACCCCATGTTTTGGCAGATGGGGCTCATGCCAAAACGTACTGCCAGTTCAGCCGCCTCGGCCCAGAGCTTCTCCGGCATCGGCCCAAGGCATTTACGCTGCTGACGCCACCGCTCGATCCTGGCCCTGACCTCATCCACTTCCACTGGCAGCGGCGCTCGAACACTTCGTCCCATGGGGCCTCC
>CAIYNT010000216.1 GCA_903927605.1 uncultured Holophagaceae bacterium | reverse complement strand
CGAAGCGGCGCAACGATGGGATTCGCTCCAGTCGCCTACGGCTCCTTCCGCGAATCCCATCGAGATCCTTTCTAACCCCGGACTCTCACCATCCTTGGTATAGAAGTGGGGAGGACGTCAGCGGCGCCAACCGTGAGGCTGGTCTGGGCCGGGAGGGTCGTGGCGGCAACCGAGGCTGCGGCGACGAGGACAAACTTGATGTTCATGGTGGCTCCTTTCGAAGCATGGTGGATGGGGTATTGGGAGACCCGCATCCGGGGGTTGGGGAGGGAAAAGCCTTGTCCATTCAGCATTCAGGCCGAGCTGGCCTTTGAAACCTGCGAACTGATTTGGAAGGACGGGAACCCTTCTTATTGGTTTGTTCGATGGGGGGGACCAATTCCTTGGTCATGCCCAGCGGCTTGGTATCCCCCATGCGCGCCCCCCAACGCGCATGGGGAATCAGGTATCCAGAGCGGCGCATGGACTCCACTCCAGCCCCGATGGTCACGTCACCCACTACCAGGGCAATCTGCTGGGGGGCGTTCACAACCGCCTTCAGCCCCCCGTTGATATTGATGGCGGCGCCGGTGACGAGTGCGACTTGCTTGGTCATGTCCATTCCATTGATGTGGGGATTTGGCGAGGGATTGTTCAGGCGAGGTGGGCGTACCAGCTCCTGTCAAGGCATGAAGAACGCAGCGGCGGCCTGGTTGTAACCCACGCCCGAGCCGACCATCACGAGCCGGTCGCCGGAGTGGATCTTCTTCTTGGCCAGGGCATCATCCAGGGCCATGGGAATGCACGCCGACCCGGTGTAGCCCCACGCTTCCATGATGGTGTGGGTCTTTTCCATGGGCAGTCCGAGGTCAGCCATCACCAGCTCGATGGACCCTTTCCGGACCTGGGTGAAGAGGATGAAGTCGATGTCGGAGACTTGGAATCCGGATCCGGCCGCCAGTTTGCGCACCAGCCGCGGCCAGCCTTCGTGGTTGATCTCCGGTGGGTACCTTTCAAGCATCTTCACGGAGGTCCGGCCGGCCTCCACCGAGGCCACCGTCGCGGGCTCGTAGGTACCCCCCGAAAAGATGCCCCAGTACTTATGGTAGGCGCCACCCGCTTGTGCGGCCGCGCCGACAAAGCCAGGCTTGTCCGAGGCCACAAGCACGGCCGCGCCGGCCCCATCCCCGTAGAAGAAGAGCAGCGGATCATCGGGTTGGGCCAGCTTGTGCATCAAGTACACACCGACCACCAGGACCGTCTTGATGGCCGGATTGGTGGCAATCCACCCTGCCCCGGAGGCCAGCGCCGTAGGAAAGGAAGCGCATGCGCAGCCCACGTCGAAGGTCCCGGCGTTCACCGCCCCGAGCTTGTGCTGCAGCACCACCGAGGTGGCGGGCGTGATGTAGTCCGGCGAATCCGTGCCGAGGATGATCAGGTCCACGTCCTCGGGACGAAGGCCCGCACGTTCGAGCGCCTGCTTCGCTGCCGGCAGAGCCAGATCAGAAGTCGCCCAGTCTTCAGGTGCATGCCACCGGCACTGGATGGCCGAGGATTCTTCCATCTTGTCCACAAACTCGGGTAGGCGGGCGAAGCGCCGACGCAACTCGTCGTTGTGCACCTGGTTGAACGAAGCCGCTGCGCGGCGGGGGACGGTCATCCAGGCAGCCCGGTCGATAAAGACGGCTAGCGCGGAAGGGTGAAAGCAGGCCCCTTGGTCATCGCGGTGTATGGAGCACCGCCAGATGACCAAGGGGGTACTG
>CAIYNT010000215.1 GCA_903927605.1 uncultured Holophagaceae bacterium | reverse complement strand
CGCAGGGATGTGCTGCTGCAGGTCTACAAGGCCCAGAGCGGCCACCCGGGGGGCAGCCTGAGCTGGATCGATATCGGTGTGGCGCTCTACTACCACGAGATGGCGGTGTTCCCCGAGGATCCGGCCAACCCGGCCCGGGACCGCTTCGTCCTCTCCAAGGGCCATGCCTGCCCCTCCCAGTACGCGCTCCTGGCGGACCAGGGCTTCTTCCCCAGGGCCTGGCTGGAGACCTTCCGCCAGTACCCGACCCGGCTCCAGGGCCATGCGGAAAACCACTACACCCCCGGAGTGGAGGTCACCACCGGCAGCTTGGGCCAGGGCCTGCCCCAGGCCGTGGGCATCGCCATTGGCCTGAAGGTCCAGAAGAGCGCGAGCCGGGTCTACTGCGTGGTCGGCGACGGCGAAAGCCAGGAGGGCGTGATCTGGGAGGCGGCCATGGCCGCGCCCCACCACAAGCTCGACAACCTCTGCGTGTTCCACGACCTCAACGGCCTGCAGATCGACGGCGATGTGAAGAAGGTGATGAACATCAACCCCGTGCCCGACAAGTGGCGGGCCTTCGGCTGGGCCGTGAAGGAGATCGACGGCCACGACTTCACCCAGATCCTGGAGGCCCTGGCCTGGGCTCGCACAGTGAAGGGCCAGCCCGCGATGATCTGCGCTCGCACCGTGAAGGGGAAGGGCGTGAGCTTCATGGAGAACCAGGCCGGCTGGCATGGTGTGCCGCCCAAGACAGAGGACTACGAAAAGGCCCTGGCCGAGCTGGCGGATTGAGGAACCTTTGATGGAAGCCCTGCGCCACACCTTCGAACAGCAACTGGCGGCGGCCCTGCCCGACATGGACATCGCGCTGGAGCGGCCCAAGTCCGGCGAGCTGGGCGACCTGGCCTTCCCCTGCTTTCGTGCCGCTAAGCAGCTGGGGAAGAGCCCGGTGCAGGTGGCGCAGGAGCTGGCAGCAGTCATCGCCATCGAGGGCGCGACCCTGGTGGCGGCAGGTCCGTACCTGAACCTGAAGTTGGCGCCCGAAACCCGGGCCCAGGCGGTGCTGGGAGCCATCCTCGAAGCGCCGAAGGATCAGCCCTATGGTTCCCGACCGGCCAACGGCAAGAAGGTGATCGTCGAGTACAGCTCGCCGAACATCGCCAAGCTCTTCACCATCGGCCACCTGCGCTCCACCATGATCGGCCACGTGCTGGCCCAGGTGCACCAGTTCCTGGGCTACGAGGTGGTGCGCCTCAACCACCTGGGGGACTGGGGCACCCAGTTTGGGACGCTCCTCGCCGCCTACACCCGCTGGGCCCAAGACGGGAACGCCGACCTGGAGCAGGACTTCGACTGGGCCGACCCCGCTCCCGAGAAACGGCGCACGCCGCTGTTCCGGCTCTTCCAGCTCTACGTGCGGTTCCACGCCGAGGAGGAGAACGATCCGGCCATGCGCGACGAAGCGCGGAACTGGTTCAGGCGTCTGGAAGAAGGAGACGCGGAAGCGCGATGCCTTTGGCTTTGGTTTCGCGGAATCTCGCTCAAGGAATTCCAGCGCATCTACGATCGCCTGGGAGTGAGCTTCGACACCCTGGAACAGGGCGAGGCCTTCTATGAGGATCAGCTCGTCCCCACCATGCAGAAACTGGAGGATGCGGGCCTGCTGGTGGAAGGTGAGAAGGGCGCCCGCATCGTCAATCTGGAAGACGTGGGCATCGCCACGCCCTGCCTGGTGCAGAAGGGTGATGGCACCAGCATCTACGCCACCCGCGATCTGGCGGCGGTGCTCTACCGCCAGAAGACCTACAAATTCGACCGCTGCATCTATGTCGTGGGTGCCGACCAGGTGCTGCACTTCCAGCAGATTTTCGCCGTGGCAGAAAAGCTCGATCCCTGGTTCAAGGGCAGGCTATTGCACACGCCCTTCGGCATGGTGAAGCTGCCGGACGGGAAGATGAGCACCCGTAAGGGCAATGTCATCTTCCTGGAGGATGTGCTGGACGAGGCCCGCGACCGCGTGGCCGCCATCATCGAGGAGAAGAATCCAGAGTTGAAGGACAAGGCCGAGGTCTCAGAAGTCCTGGGCATGGGGGCTGTGGTGTTCTTCGACGCCATGAACGATCGCGTGAAGCCCATCACCTTCACCTGGGACCGCGTCATCGCCCTCGACGGCGACACCGGCCCCTACGTGCAGTACGCCCACGCCCGCATCATGAGCGTACTGCGCAAAGCGGGCGGCGGCTGGGCGGCCCAGGCCCAGGCCGGAACGCCCGTGGGTCCGGTTCTGCCGTTCGAGGTTGTACCTCTGCCCACGGACCTTGAGGGTCTATCCGCACCCGAAGCTCAGGCCCTTTTGTTCGAACTGGCCGGACTGCCGAATGCCATCGCCGCCGTGGCCGAAGGCTGCATGGCCACACCGCTCGCCCGTCAGCTGGTGACTGTAGCCCGCTCCTTCAGCGGCTACTACACCAACTGCCCAATTTTGGCCCCGGAGAACACTCCGGAAGTGCGTGACGCCCGCCTGGCTCTCTGCGTGGCCACGGCCCGAGCCTTGCGTCAGGGCCTCTTCCTCATGGGCATTCAGGCTCCGGAGGAGATGTGAACGTCACTGAATCTCGATTCCAGGAGCACCCATGACCAAGTATGTGTTCGTGACGGGCGGTGTGTTGAGTTCCCTGGGTAAGGGAATTGCAGCGGCCAGCCTGGGTGCGCTGCTGGAGGCCCGGGGGTTGAAGGTGACGCTCATGAAGATGGACCCCTACCTCAATGTGGATCCGGGCACCATGTCACCCTTCCAGCACGGCGAGGTCTTCGTCACGGATGACGGTGCCGAGACGGACCTGGACCTGGGCCACTACGAGCGCTTCACCTCCGTGCCCACCACGCAAAACCACACCATCACTACGGGCCGCATCTACAACACGGTGATCCAGAAGGAACGCCGCGGCGACTACCTGGGCAAGACCGTGCAGGTGATCCCCCACATCACGGACGAGATCAAGAGCGTGATGAAGAAGGTCGCCAAGGACATGGATGTGGTGATCGTGGAGATCGGCGGCACCGTGGGCGACATCGAGAGCCAGCCGTTCATCGAGGCCATCCGCCAGTTCAAGCTCGAGGCGGGGCTGGACGCGCAGATGAAGGCCAACGCCATCAACATGCATCTCACCTATGTTCCGTACATCAAGACCGCCGGCGAACTGAAGTCCAAGCCCACCCAGCACAGTGTGAAGGAGCTGCGGGCCCTGGGCATCCAGCCCGACGTGCTCCTCTGCCGTGCTGAGCAGCACATCCCCCGGGAGCTGAAGGACAAGATCGCGCTGTTCTGTTCCGTCACGCCGGACGCCGTGTTCAGCGCCCTGGATGCCCACTCGATCTATGAGGTCCCGTTGAACCTGCACCAGGAGGGCCTGGACGCGAAGGTGTCCAAGCTGATGGGCTTGGGAGAAAAGGAGCCCGACCTCAGCGCCTGGGAGAAGCTTCTGCACCGCATCCACAATCCCAAGGGCAGTGTGCG
The DNA here is from genome assembly GCA_903927605.1 of uncultured Holophagaceae bacterium. The sequence goes on along the minus strand of CAIYNT010000215.1, from coordinate 1,018 downwards.
CATCGGCGTGGTGGGCAAGTACGTGGAGTTCAAGGAGAGCTACAAGAGCCTCATCGAGGCCCTGCACCATGCGGGCTATGGGCTCGAGACACAGGTGGACCTGAAGTGGGTCGAGGCCGAGGATCTGGAGAACCAGGATCCCGCGACCTTCCTGCAGGATTGCCACGGCATCCTGGTGCCCGGCGGTTTCGGGGTGCGCGGCACCCGCGGCATGGTCAAGTCCATCCAGTACGCCCGGGAGCATCGCATTCCATTCTTCGGCATCTGTCTCGGTATGCAGATGGCCTCCGTGGAGTTCGCCCGGAATGTGGCCGGACTCGAAGGGGCTGACTCCACCGAGTTCGATGACGCGCCGAAACACCGCGTAATCTTCAAGCTGCGAGAGCTGGTGGATGTGGAGGAGCTGGGTGGCACCATGCGGCTGGGCGCCTACCCCTGTCGCCTCGCGCCGGAGAGCCAAGCTGCGAAGGCTTATGGCACCACGGAGATCAGCGAGCGCCATCGTCATCGCTACGAGTTCAACCACGAGTATCGGAAGGCCCTGGAGGACAAGGGGCTGCTGTTTACGGGCATGAGTCCCGACGGCGTGTTCGTGGAGATTGTGGAGGTAAAGAATCACCCCTTCTTCCTGGGCTGCCAGTTCCACCCTGAGTTCAAGAGCCGTCCCCTGAACCCGCACCCACTCTTCACGGCTTTCGTGAAGGCCAGCGTTCAACTCCGCAGCTGATACAGAAAGGGCGGGCCTGATGGCCCGCCCTTTCCACTGATTGCCGACAGCTGATGGCTGACAGCCTCTACTTCCGGCCGCCCTTGGCTGCCCACTCTTCGAGCATGGCGGTGGTGACGGACTTGGGGCGCTCGATGGCGTAGCCGAGAGCGCGGTCCCAGGTGATGTTGGCCAGCACGCCGAGGGCGCGGCCCACACCGAAGAGCACGGTGTAGAAGTCATACTCGACCAGACCGTAGTACCACTGGATCACGCCGCTCTGCGCGTCGACATTGGGCCAGGGGTTCTTGG
>CAIYNT010000214.1 GCA_903927605.1 uncultured Holophagaceae bacterium | reverse complement strand
GTTCATCCAGCTGGACACCAGCCACATCCTGTTCATCTGCGGCGGCGCCTTCGTGGGCATCGAGGACATCATCAAGCAGCGCATCCGCGCCAAGGCCGTGGGTTTCGGCAGTACGCCCTCTTCCAAGGAGGATAAGGAGAACCTGCTCCGCCTAGTGGAGCCCGAGGACATCATCAAGTTCGGCCTCATCCCCGAACTGGTGGGCCGCCTGCCCGTGGTGGCGGGTCTCACCCCCCTGGACCGCGAGGCCCTCGTCGCCATCCTCACCCAGCCGAAGAATGCCATCACCAAGCAGTTTGTGAAGCTCTTCGACATGGACGATGTGGATCTGAGCTTCGAGGACGGCGCCATTGATGCCATCGCCGAGCAGGCCCTCACGCGCAAGCTGGGCGCCCGCGGGCTCCGCAGCCTGGTGGAGCAGATCCTGCTGGAACCCATGTACGAGTTGCCCTCCGAGAAGCGCACCACTAGGGAGACCCTCCGCATCACTCGCCAGAAGGTCGAAGAGGTGCTGGGCCTTCCCTCCCACCCGATTTCAGCCGCCGGCTGAGGCGAGGCCCTCCTTGGCCGTCCCCAAGACGCTCACCCTGCCGGCCATTCCCATCCGGGACATGGTGCTATTCCCCGGCGCCCGGGTGCCCTTCGTGGTGGGACGCTCGGCTTCGGTGAAAACCCTGGAACTGGCCATCAAGGCCGGTGACCACCTCCTGATGCTCACCCAGAAGGACGCCAAAGTGGAGGCGCCGGGCCAGGACGACCTGTATGCCATCGGCACCCTGGCCCTGGTGGAATCGGTCATCGCCCTGCCCAAGGACTACTACAAGGTGGGCGTGAAGGGCATTGGCCGGGTGAGCCTGCGCCGCTACGACGATAGCGGCGAGGTCATTCAGGCGGAAGCCTACCTGCTGCCGGAGCCCTCCCCCGCCGCGGGCGGGTCCCTCCAGCTCTTCCACCAGGCCGTGGAAGCCTTCCTGGGCAGGAACTCCGACGCCTCGCGCCTGCTGAGCCTGGATCAGATCCGCGAACTGCCTCTGGGCAAGGCCATCGATACCGTGGCCGGACTGGTGCCCGCCGAAGTGAAGCAGAAGCAGGAGATTCTCGAACAGGTGGAGATCGAGCCGCGCCTCTCGGCCCTGATGCGCCTGCTGGAACTGGATTCCGCCCGCTCTGAGGTGGACCGTACCCTGGACGAGAAGACCCGCCAGCGCCTGGATCAGGACCACAAGCAGTACGTGCTGAATGAGAAGATGCGCGTCATCCAGCAGGAGCTGGGCAAGAAGGATGAGAAGGACGAGTCCACGCGCCTGAAGGATCAGATCGAGGCCGCGGGCATGAGTGCCGAGGCCAAAGCCAAGGCCCTGGAAGAGCTGGAGCGTCTGGAGGCCATGCCGCCCCAGAGTGCCGAGGCCACCGTCAGCCGGACCTACCTGGATTGGCTGCTGGCCCTGCCCTGGAAGGCCATGGCCGAGGAGCGCCTCGATCTCATGGAGGCCGAGCGGGTGCTGGATGAGGACCACTCGGGCCTCGACAAGATCAAGGCCCGCATCCTTGAGCACCTGGCCGTCATGGCGCGGTTGCAGAAGAATCCTGCCAAAGCCGGCAATGGTGATGCCGACCAACCCCCACTCCGAGGCCCGATTCTGTGCCTGGTCGGCCCCCCCGGCGTGGGCAAGACCTCGCTGGCCCGCAGCATCGCCCGGGCCCTGAACCGCCCCTTCGTGCGGCTGTCCCTGGGCGGCGTAAGGGATGAGGCCGAGATCCGCGGCCACCGGCGCACCTACATCGGCTCCATGCCCGGCCGCATCATCTCGCTGATGAAGAAGGCCAAGGTCCGCAACCCGCTCATGCTGCTGGACGAGATCGACAAGATGGCCTCGGATTTCCGCGGCGACCCCAGTAGCGCTCTGCTGGAGGTGCTCGATCCCGAGCAGAATGCGGCCTTCCAGGACCACTACCTGGATGTGGGCTTTGACCTCAGTCAGGTGCTCTTCCTGGCCACGGCCAATGTCCGCCACCAGATCCCGGAACCCCTGGAGGACCGTCTCGAAATCCTGGAGCTGAGCGGCTACACCACCAAGGAGAAGCTGGCCATCGCCGAACAGCACCTGCTCCCCCGCGCCCTCGAAGGCCACGGCATGAAGGACCTGGGCGTGCGTTTCGAGAAGGCTGCGCTGGAGAAGCTCGTGCAGGCCTACACCCGCGAGGCGGGCGTCCGCCAGTTCGAGCGGGAGATCGCCAACATCCTCCGCAAGCTGGCGCGGCACACGCTGCAGCCGGAACGGGGCGAGCTCTTCGATCCCATCATCACCGTCGAGCGCGTGCCGAAGCTGCTGGGGCCCGAGAAGATCCTGGAATCCCGCGCCGAGGACACCGCCCCACCGGGCCTGGTGAACGGCCTGGCCTGGACGCCCACGGGCGGCGATCTGCTGACCATCGAGGCCGCCGTGCTGCCGGGCAAGGGGGTCCTCAAGCTCACCGGCAAGCTGGGCGAGGTCATGCAGGAGAGCGCCAACCTGGCCCTGAGCTACGTGCGCGCCCGGGCCGAGCGCCTGGGCCTCAAGCGCGACTTCCTCGACACGGTGGATCTGCACGTCCATGTGCCCGAAGGTGCCATTCCCAAGGACGGCCCCAGCGCCGGCATCACCCTGGCCACGGCGTTGATCTCGGTGCTGACAGGCATCCCCGCCCGGGCGGACATGGCCATGACCGGTGAGCTGACGCTGCGGGGCCGCGTGCTGCCCATCGGCGGACTCAAGGAAAAACTCCTTGCCGCGCACCGCCAGGGCCGCAAGGCCGTGCTGATCCCCAGCGAGAACGCCCGGCACCTTGAAGAGGTCCCCGCCGAAGTCCGTGAGCAGCTCAGCATCCACCTCGTCAGCCACATGGACGAGGTCATCCAGCTGGCTCTCACTCGCACGCCCGAGCCCCTCGGGCCGGAGACCTCGGCCCCGATTGCGCCCCTCCCCGCGCGGGAGAACCCGGCGACGGCGCAGTAGAACAGAGCTGTCAGCCGCCAGCTTTCAGCTATCGGTTAGGGCGCGACCTTCCCGTCGAGGGCTGACAGCTGATAGCCGATAGCTGATAGCCTGATGCCATGCGCTTTCTCGCCAGCCACGTCATCCACTTCTTCGTCATGGGCATGGGCATCGCTCTGGTGCTGGGGCTGCTGCATCCCACGACGCGGCCGGAGCGGACCCGGGCCTCGATCCTGAAGCATGTGGCCGGGCTCATCGGCATTGGGCTGGTTTTGGCCTGGCTGATGTACCTGCTGCCCCGGCACCCGGTCCGCTTCTAGGGGGTGCTGTGGCCGAGCAGGTTCTGGGTCCCTGGGCCGCGCTGAAGGCGGGCTGGGAACGGGCCGGGCGGATCATCGTGGGCCTGTGGCATGAGCTGGCCAGTGTGGTGCCGCCGCTGGGTCGCACGGGAGCCTTTGTCTTCGAGGTGCTCGGCCGGTACCAGAAGAACGACTGCCTGAGTTATGCCGCGGGTCTCAGTTTCTGGGTCATCGTCAGCCTGGTGCCCCTGTCCACGCTGCTGTTCAAGCTGCTGGGCGCCATCCTGGGGAGCCGCGCTTACGGACCTGGCACCTTGAAGACATTGCAGGAGATCGTGCCTTACCTGCCCCGCGAGCTGGTCTACGACGCGTTCGCCAACAGCCAGAAGATCGGCGGCATGGGCCTCTCCTGGGGCGTGCTGCTCTTCGGCAGTTACTGGGCCATCAGCCAGCTGGACACCAGCCTCGCCCACGTCTTCGGCCTGCGCATCAAGAAGCACCGGCAGACCCGCAAGAACCACCTGCTGCGCCAGGTGATCTTCCTGGTGGTCGGCGTGCTGGTGATGGTCCTCTTTCTGGCCGTGCTCATCGGCGGGGCACTGAGGAAGCTCCTCCCCTGGAAGCAGACCGACCTGCTGCCCTACCTGGCGCCCCTCGCGGCTCTGGTCGTGATGACGATGGTGCTTCAGTACTTACCCCGCCTGCACGTGCGGTTCCGCCATGCCTTTCTCGGCGCAGCCGTCGCCACGGCGCTCTGGTGGCTGGCAAAGTGGGGCTTCGGCGTCTACCTCAAGCACACCATGACCTGGGGCATCATGTACGGCTCCCTGCTGGGCATCGTCGCCGGCCTCACTTTCCTCTACTACAGTTGCGCCATCCTCCTGCTCGGCGCCGAGATCACCGCCGCCTTCTACCGCCACGAAACCGGCGCCACCACCGTGCCCCCGTGGCTGAGAGTGAAAGCCGGAGAGCCGAAGAAATAGGGCTAAAGAGACAGGGATGTGCCACAGATGAACATGAATGAACTCAGATACGACAAAACCATGCGCAACTACAACCCCATGGTCGCCATCGCCTGCGTTCTCACCTGGCTCCAACTTTGAAAACAGGCCCTGGGGTGCCTCGCCTGAAAAACCTGGACTAAAGGACAGCGCCGACAAGGCCCACTTCCATCGGGACAAAGCCCCTCTGGCGCCCGCACATGCAGTGCATGTGTGGGCTGCCACCGCTCATGGGGCACTGCCGTGCCCCATGAGCCTGGCCGCGTGGTGCCCGCTAGCGTGCTGAATGATCCGCGTATTTCGCGTGGGCACCACTACCGGCTTTCCCGCCCGGATTGTTCACGGTATTTGGGAGGCGTTGAGCCATAATTTCGCCCCAGGCTCCCCGCTGGTCCTGCCAAAGCGGCATCCGCGTAACCTTCAGCAGTGCCTGGAACTACAGCCGATGGCGAGTGGCCACTTTAACCATGGACTCTGTCCACACATCCTCGTACGAGGCATCTACAGGGTCGAACTCCTCGCTCCTCGTTCGGCTAGAAAGTCATCACCTTCATGGTGTTGGTCGTGCCGGACTTCCATAGGGGGAGACCCATGGTCATCACGATGCGGTCTTGGCTTTTGGCGCCATGCTTGGCAATAAGAAGGGCACGAACCTCTTCCACCATTTCGTCGGTGCTGGCGACCCGGGGGATGATCAGCGCGGTGACACCGCGCATGAGGCCGAGGCGCCTGGCGATCAGCTCGTCCACGGTGGCGCCCAGGACGGGAGTCTGCCCCGCAAGGCGGCTCACCATGCGCGCCGTGCCGCCACCCTCGGTGAACGCGAGGATCCAGCGGGCATTGATTTCTTCAGCCGTGCGGCAGGCGGCAAAGGCCACGGAGATGTCCGTGTGTGAGAGCACCTTCTTATCCAAGACTTCCGGCAAGGGGGTCGTATGCTGCTTCCCATTCGCATCAGCCTCTCTGGCGATGCGGGCCAGCCACTGGATGGCTTCCAAAGGGTGGGCACCGGACGCGCTCTCAGCGCTGAGCATGACGGCATCGGTGCCGTCCCAAATGGCGTTTGCCACGTCACTGGCCTCGGCCCGTGTGGGCTGGGTGTGTTCGATCATGCTCTCCAGCATCTGGGTAGCGGTGATCACGGGCTTCAGGGCCTTCCTTGCGGCCATGATGATCTGCTTCTGGAGACCGGGGACGCGCTCCACGCCAAGTTCCACGCCCAGGTCGCCCCGGGCCACCATCACCGCCCAGGACACTTCGAAGATCTCTTCAAGATTGGCCAGCGCCGTCGGGTGCTCGATTTTGGCAATGATGGGTTGGGTGCCTCCAAGATGGCGGATGATGGCCTTGAGCTGCTGGACATCGGAGGCCCGGCGGACGAAGCTTTGGGCGAAGAGGTCGACGTGGTGATCCACACCCCAGCGGATGTCGACGTGATCCTTCTCGGTGAGCGGATCCATGGCGATGTCCATGCCGATGGGACGGATGCCCTTCCTGGCCTTCAAGGGACCTCCGATGATCACGACGGCCCTCAGCAGATCCAAGCTCTTGGAGAGGATCCTCACGGTGATGGCGCCGTCATCCAGAAGCCACTGCTGGCCGGGCTTAGCACCTTCAAACAGTTCCGGGTGGGGGAGCGGTGCGGCCCAGGCGAAACCTTGAGGAACCGGCGTGCCCGTTGTGTAGAAGACACCCTCGCTCCCATCCACCAGGTCCAGCGGTGTGTCAAGCATGCCGATGCGCCACTTCGGTCCCTGCAGGTCGAGGAAGACTGGAATGTAGCGGCCCAGCTCCAGGGCCAAGCTACGCACCTTCTCCAAGGCTGCGGCGCGGGATTCCGGATCCCCATGACTGGCGTTCAAGCGAACAGCATCGGCTTCCTTCAAGGCTTCCCGCAACCGGTCACCCTGCAGGAGGGCAGGTCCCAAGGTGATCACGATTTTTGTCTTCCGCACTTTATCTCCCATCGCTTGCCCAGATGATTAGAATCATCGCCCAGTTTGGTTATCGGATGTTGCGCAGGTGGGTCGGCTCAGCCCAGGGCTGCTCCATTTTCACTCCGCCCCGGAGGTCGTGGTTACCTTGCTCCACTTTCCACTCCGCAGGGCCACGAGCCAGGCCTCGATGGGCTTCGGTTCCCTCGCCTTCAGCGCATCTGCGTAGCGGGTGAGCTGTTGTCGGTAGCCCGCGAGTTCCTCGGGCTCAAAGGCCTTGGAGTGCTTGAAGTCCAGGAGGTGGATTCGATCCTCGTCCCAAACCACCAGGTCAGCGCGGCCAAGGGCGCCGCTAGCTGCGGTTCCCACCAGAGGCAGTTCGGTCCTCCGCCGCAAATGACGCCAGCCCCTGGCCTCGAACTGTTCAAGGAACCGAAGCGCGTTCTCTCGCACATGCGCCACGCCGGGTGCTGCATCCAGGCAAGCCGCGAAGGCCTTCGAATCCTCCCAGCGAACCAGGAGGTCCCGAAGGAAGGCGTGGACAGCCTCGCCTTCCTGGCGTGCCCTGGTGCGCATGTCACCTGGCAGGCCCTGGTGGATATCAACCGATTCCGCGCACTCCGGTAAAGCTGCCCTGGCTGTGGGGGCCTCCAAATCGATGACGACTGCCTCCTGGGTCGACGCAAGCAGAGGAGGTTCCTGGAGCAGCTCAAGCTCAGGGTGGGCATCGACGAGGTGCTGTCCCCATTGGGCCCAGGTCTTGGACTCCGCGGGCTCCTTCTTGTCCTTGGGCTCCTGGAGGAGCAGGCACAGGCGCTCCCGGGCCCGGGTCAACGCCACATAGAGCAGGTTCATCTCATCGCGTCGCTGGCGGGCTTCCGTGATCGGCTTGAGGTCCCGGTAGGCGCGGCCAGGGTGGTTCCCCAGTTTCCAGGCGAGCAGGATTTCGCCGGTTACTGGGCTCGTCCGAACCTCGCCTTTCCTGAACGCCCTGGGGTGGGAATGCAGAAGGGGCAGGATGACATCGTCGTATTCAAGCCCCTTGCTCCCATGCACGGTCTGGATGAGGAGATCCGCTGCCTCCGCGGAGGCCGGCAGGTCGCCCCGCTCCATGCCAGCCCGCTCGTCCTCCAGCAGGGCATAGGCCACCGAGGGACTGGCCGGAAGGTCCATCAGCATGGCCAGAAGGGCGGCGAGGTTGCGCCGTGCCCGGAGCGGTTCCATGGTCCCGTGAACGCGCAAGGCACTGATGGAACTCAGCACGGCTCCCTGCCTCAGCAGCCGTCCCGCTACTTCTTGCGTCGATGCACGTCGCAGGTCCAGGAGCCACCGAGCCGCCTCCCGATGCCCCGGGGGCAGGGCTTCGGGATCCACCTGGCCCAGTCCGGGAATACCAGGCCGCCCTTCCCTGGACAATGCAAGCCGGGTGATCTCCCCATCGCTCAGCCCGATCACCAGACGCAGCAAGGTGGTACAGGGAAGTGGGCGCTCAGGATGCGCCACGGCCTCCAGCGCCGCCATGACCAGCCGTACGCCAGGACTGTCCCAGAACCCCGACTTGGCCACCACGTAGGGTTGGATGCCTCTGGCCTTCAAGCGCTGCAGCAGTGCGGGCAGCTTGGTCCGCTGCTTCAATAGCAGGGCACGGCGCCGGGGGCCAGGCTGCGAGGGCTCCCCGAGACTCTGCCTCCAACCCGCTTCCCTGGAGAGCCCGGAGATCCAATCCGTTAAGGCGGAGAGGTCCGCTCGGGAGGCAGGAGTCACCGTTCGGACGAGCCCAACCGGCAGTGCTTCGGAACCAATGGCCTCCTGAGAGCCGTCCAGGTTCCCCGTGTCCGGGGCGAGCTGCGGCCATACCTCATCGACATAGCGGTTGGCTAGGGCCACCACCTGAGGCGTGGAGCGGAAATTAATGGGGAGTCGGAAAGCCTGATCCCCGGCCGCCACCAAGTGCTGGCGCAGCAGGTCCGGATCCCCCCCGCGGAAGCCATAGATGGCCTGCTTGACGTCACCGACCCGGACAATGCGCTCGGCCCCCAGTGCCGCCAGGAAGGCATCCTGCGACCGGGAGGTGTCCTGGTACTCATCCACCAGGAGCAGCTTGGGCACTGGGCCTTCCGACCCGCCTCTCTGGAGGCTGGCGAGCGCCGTTCTGACCAGATCACCAAAGGTCGCCAGGGCCTGCTCCGTCTTTCGGATCTCGAACCGGCGCAGAGCATCCACCAGTAGGCGCCGCATCCAGGCTTCCAGAGCATCGGCCACGGGTTGGAGGGTGACAAGCGCCTCCCGGAACCCGACGGTGAAGTAGGACTTGGTGGCATCAGCCCGGCGACTCTGCCCTTCGGCCCAACGCAGTCGAGTGGCCAGATCCGAACCAGACGCCGGGAGTTGGAGCACGGAGGCAAGTTTGAAATGCCGTCTCTGGGCGCTGGCCTGATCCTGGGCCAGACTCGGGTTTGCCGAGTACGGCGCCAACGCCTGTTCAGCGTGGTCCAGGGCCGCCATCAGGCTGATGCGATGGGGGGCGGGATCCGCTGAGTCGAGGTGGCCCATGGCGTCCCGGTGGTTGTCATTCCCCCGGGACAAGGCTTCCCAGTTCTTCTCAGCCCAGGACAGCAGGAGCCTCGCCACCACCTGATCGGGATGTACCTCGGGCAGGGTCAGAGCCTCTCGCACCGTTTGACGAAGCAACCTGAGCAAGGCCGGATGCACCACATCGAGGACGGTGCCTGCAGCGCCATCCCCGCGGCCCAACACGCGCATGGCCAGGCTGTGGATGGTGGAGACCTGCAGCAGCTCCGCCTCCCGACGGACGCGGCGCCAGAAGGCTCGCGCCTTGGCCGGCGATTCGATCCAGGAAACCCCCGGCCAGTGCGCTGCCGCCTGAGCCACCTCTCCTGCAGATTTCTCCAGCCTTTGCGCGAGGGGCAAGCCCTTCAAGAAGGCTTCGATCTCCTTGGCGTTCCACTGTGCCAAGAGGGCGAGCAGATCCCTCCAGGACTGATCGTTCAGGGAAGCCAGCAGGTCCAGAGGACGGAGCAGGCGCTCACGGAGGTCCGCTGCTGCGGCTTCACTGAAGGTGGTAGCCAGGATCTCAAAGGGCCGGAGGTCCTCGCGTCCGAGGTTGGCCGTGACCAGCACCGTAAGCGTATGGGTCTTGCCCGAACCCGCGCTGGCGCTGACCACCAGGGACTGATCGAGGATATGGGGATCACTCAGGTCAAGGCTGCGCATCTCAGTCCCCCTCCCCTTCCCCTTCCACCGTCACGTCAACCGGGCGACCACAAAGGGCGCTCAAGGCGCAGCGGTCGCAGATCACCCCCGGTGTCGGAGGAAAGTCCCCCGCTTCCAACCGCTCATCGAATCGCTTGAGGTTCTGGAGCAGATGGGCGCGCCAGGCACCCTTCTCGCCAACCCCAGCAAGCGTCTTCAGGTGATTCGTGAAGGGCTCAGGTTCTTCTTCCCGCAAGGGGACCAGAGCAGCTGTCGCGACGCTGCCGGGAAGCGCAGCTTCAGCCATCAACATGTACAGCGGGGTCTGAAGGTGCGACCCGAAGGGAGCACCCTCTTCAGCGTAGTAGTCCAGGGTCATCTTCCTGGAGGTCTTATAGTCCGTGACGCGCAAGAACGACAAGCCCTCCACGTGGTCCCAACGCTCCATGCGATCGACCTTGCCGGCCACAGCCAGGGTTCGTCCATTCCCAAGAGCCAAGTCCACCGGCCCCAACTCACCCTCCAGGGCCAGCAGTGTCCTCATCCAGCCATCCTGCAGAGGGACCACTTTGGCGCCTTTGCCTTTCTCTGATTCCGCCATTCGATCTGGGTAGAGGAAGGCGATCTCGTGGCGGGTTGGCCCCTCGGCCCGGGCGTCGATTAGCAGGGCGGCGGCGAGATTGGGCAGCAGGGCCTCCAGGTCCAGAGTGGCCTGCGGCCATTGCTCCCGGGGAATGTCGTCCCCCAAGGCGGTAAGCCAGGCCTCTCGGTTGGCCTCCCACAGCGCCAGCAGGTGAGGGAGGACGGCCTCAGCGCCAGCCTCAGGCCTCACGCCCATCGCCTTCAGGAAGGCCGAGGGCCAGTCATTGAGGCCAATGAAGGAGGTGAGGACCTCCTCCATGACACGGTGCGCCAGGGTTCCCACGACCATGGAGAGCCGGCTGGCGGCATCGACGCTCCTCAGCCCCCAGACTCGCTCGGCCAGGGAACGGAATGGACAGCTCGCCAGGCCCTCCAATGCGGTGGGGCTGGCGCAGGGTCGCCCTTTTAGCCAGGCGAGGCGCACTTTGGCGATGCGGTCGTAATCGGGGGAGGCGGATGTCGACGAGGCCTCCTCCGGTCGCGCCATGGCCGCCGTGGCGCGTGCCTCGGCCACGGAGTTACCTTCGTGCCCTTCCCAGAGCCAGCGGAGACGGCTGTGGATCTTGGAAGGATGGGGCCGCCAGTCTCCTGCCCCTTCCAGGGCATTCCAGAAGGGGCCCTGGGCCTTCATCCGACCCTCCTTGTCCTGGGCAGGACTAAGTGCGACGAGTCGTTCCGCCGTCATGGCCAGGACCTTGTTGAAGGCGTAGGCCTCCCGCTGGAAGGTGCGTGGGATCTGGTCGCCGTGCTCACTCCGGGGCAGCCAGAAGCGCTGGAGTGCAGGCGGGAACAGGGACTTCTCCTCGGCCAAGGTCTTTCCCAGGAGGGCACGGTTGATGGCGGCCTTTCGATTCCAGTCGAGGTCGGGGTTTTCCGCGGGGCGACCCGGCCAGGCCCCTTCCGAGAGGTCGAGGATCAGGGTGGCTCGGGAGCCGGACCAGTCGTCGAGCAGCGTGTCTGGCGTCACCAGGCGGAGCCCCTCCGACGACCGGGGGATCTCACTGCTGCGTGCGGATTCGAGAAATGTCTCCAATGCGGTGAGCATCTCCTGGAAGGTCCATCGCTCGCGGCCCCAGGCCTCCTTGATCAGGCCCAGGGGCGAGTAGAAATCATCCGGATCCAGTGGCAATCGCAAGGTGCTGGCCAGGAACTCCAGACGCTCGGCCCATTCGTGCGCGGGCAGCGTGGTGTCCCGCAGCGCACCGAGTTCCTGCCAGATGCCATTGACGTAGGCCTTGGCATGGTCGTTCAGGTGCATGAAGCTGCCGTTGAAGGCCAGCGGGCCGTCCTGGTCGGCCTGTGCCAGCAGGTCAGCCCAGCGCCGGAGGTCATCCCGCCGTGAGGCCCGGAGCCCCGCCGACACGGCACAGGGATCCAACCGCAGGACGCCCGTCAGGAGAGTCCAAAGTGGGCTCCAGGCCTCGCTTGCGATCAGGGGCAGCAGACCTCCCCGGACATTCAGGGTCACGCCTTCCGTAGCCAGGATCGGGGCGAGGAAGGCAGCCACCTTCTGGGGCTCCGGGTGGATGAGGGTGATGTCCTTCGGCGAAATGCCTCCATCCAGCCAGGCGCAGATCTGCTCCGTGGCGTGGCGGAGCAAATCGATGGGACCTTCCACCAAACCCCGCTGGAAGGAGTCCATATGGGGTTCAAGGTCGAGGGGACCTTCAAAGAGGTCCTCCAGGCAGTCGATCCAGGGAGCAGAGCCCCAGCCCGCCGGCTCCACCAGGTCCATTTCATTGGGGAGGCTTTGACCGTGCTGTTCGAGCCCATCCAGGAACCATTCCACCAAAGGCTGCGAGCTTCCGAAGAGCCCCGAGCTGGAGCCGCCTTTGCGGATGGCCAGACCGAAGATGGCACCATTCAGCCCCGGCACACAGGCGAGAGCCCGCAGCCGCGAGGGCACCAGATCGCGCAACCCAGCAGCAATGGGACCATCCTCCTCTGTGCGTTCAATCCAGAGCCCCCGCTCTCCCTTCAGTTCGAGGTCTACGGCCCGCCAGAGGGCTTCATCCGGCTCGAGGTAACCAGCCTGATCAACTTCCTTGAGGTAGGCCTCCAGGTGGGCCAGAACGCTCACCAGGCTATGGGGAGATTTCGGGTTGCCCAGGTCCAATCCATGGCTCTGCAGTCTTCGGGTCGTGGACGGGAGCAAGCCCTGAGCCAGCAACTCCCTGCAGGCCTGGGCCCTGGCCTTGAGCCCGTCCAGGCTTGGCTTTGACCATCCTTGGGACTTCGCCTGGCGGCGCGCCACTCGAAGGTGCAGCATCATTCCGACCGCCCCCGACACCGGCGGCCGCGCATCATTCAACAGCACACCATCGAAGGGGTCGTAGCTCATTCACCAGCCTCTTGAAATGCAAGTTGCCTGAATATCCTGGCAGGTGAGATGCGACACATCCTGTCGAGGAGTGAAGTCCTCTTGAAATACCTGGCAAAGACCTTGTTTGCCTTCCCGATGGCAACGGAGGTGGCGCCGGTGATGATCAAGACAGGTTGGCCATGAAGCTCCGACTCCCGAAGATCAACATGGATGGATAATGGATGCCCAAGACCAGAACACGTGACTTTCCGGAGCATCCATGAAAACCCGCACCCTTGGCCACTCCAACCTGACTGTCTCAGCCCTGGGCCTTGGCTGCATGGGCATGAGCGAGTTCTACAAGAGCGGAACGGAGGCCGAATCCATGGCCACCATCCATCATGCCCTCGACCTGGGCCTGAACTTCCTGGACACCGCCGACATGTATGGCCCCTTCAAGAACGAGGAGTTGGTGGGCCGGGCTATCCGAGCTCGCAGGGATGAGGTGGTGCTGGCCACCAAGTTCGGCAACGTGAGGGGGAAAGACGGGAGCTTCAAGGGGGTGAACGGCCGGCCTGACTATGTGCGCGCCTGCTGCGACGCCTCCCTCAGACGCCTGGGCGTGGATCACATCGATCTCTACTACCAGCATCGGGTGGACCGGACGGTCCCCATCGAGGAAACCGTGGGGACCATGGCCGATCTGGTGAAGGCTGGGAAGGTGCGATTCCTGGGGCTCTCTGAGGCCTCCTCGGCCACCATTCGCCGGGCCCACGCCGTCCACCCCATCTCAGCCCTCCAGACGGAGTACTCCCTCTGGACTCGGGATCCCGAGGACGAGATCCTCCCCACCGTCCGGGATTTGGGCATCACCTTCGTGGCCTACAGTCCGCTGGGTCGCGGATTCCTCACAGCCCGGTTCCGCACCTTGGCAGACATCCCTGAAGGTGACTACCGGCGCAATGCACCACGGTTCCAAGGAGAGAACTTCCAAAAGAACCTCGACCTGGTGAAGAAGATCGAAGGCCTCGCTGATCAGAAGGGTGTCAAGGCCTCCCAACTGGCTCTGGCCTGGGTGTTGGCGCAGGGGAGGGACATCGTGCCCATCCCCGGCACCACCCGCAGCAGCCACCTGGATGAAAACCTGGTGGCCCTGGAGATCCTGCTCACTGCGGACGATCTGGCCCAGATCGAGGCCGCAGCGCCGTTGGGAGCAGCCGCCGGACTGAGGTACCCCGAAGCCACCCTGGTCCATGTGAACGGCTGAATGAACAACCTGCTTTCCAGTCCCCTGCGCATTGGCACCATCCAGGTGCCCAACCGGATCGTCAGCCTTCCCTTGTACCTTGCCTATCCCGGAGAGGACCATGAGGTGGACGACCTCGTCCTCGACTACTACGACGAGATGGCCGCTTCGGGTGTGGGCCTGGTGATCGTAGAGAATGTGACCGTCGAGCCCTGCGGCCTCGGGAGTCCGCGGACGATGTTGATCTCCGAGGACCGCTTCATTCCGGGGCTTACGCGGCTGGCTAGCACCATCAAACAGCACGGCATTCCTGCGATCCTGCAGATTCATCACGCGGGACGCCATGCGAATCGTCCCGACCGGATCGCGCCCTCCCCCATCGAAACCTGGGGCGCGGTACCTCAGACCATGGATCAGGCCTGCATCGACCGGGTCGTAGGCGCATTTGCTCTAGGTGCCAAACGGGCCAAGGAGGCTGGATTCGACGGGGTGGAACTGCATGGCGGCACGGGCTACCTGCTCCCGCAGTTCCTGTCACCCCGCACCAACCTCCGCGAGGATGCCTACGGCGGCGACGTTTCGCGGCGCATGCGCTTCCCTCTTGAGGTCTTGGCCGCGGTGCGGGCCGAGGTCGGCGAAGCCTTCCCGATCGGCTACCGATTCCTCGCAGACGAGTACGTGCCCGGCGGCCTGACCTTGACCGAGACCATTCCCTTCGCCCAGAAACTAGCTGGAGCAGGGATCACCTATTTATCGGTGATGACAGGGTGCTACGATGCCTTCCCGCTCCCCCGGTACGCCGAAGACGACGTCAAGGAGGCCTTCATGGCGCCCTTCGCCCAGGTCATCCGACAGGCGGTTCCTGGGATCCCCATCGTGGCCGCCGGGCGCATCCAGAGCCCTGAGGTGGCAGAGGCCATCCTCCGCGATGGCAAGGCGGACCTGGTGGGCTTGGCGCGGGTGCTCTTTGCTGATCCCCTTTGGCCGCGCAAAGCCCTAGGTGAGATCCAGGAACCGATCAATCCCTGTACCCCAGGCTGCATGCTCTGCACGAAGCGAGTCAAGGAGCAGAAGCCGGCCTACTGCGGACGATGGCCCAGGGAACGCCGGGAGCGATTCCTTGAACGGGTCGGCGGGTAATCGCGAAGGATCCCTATCTTTGAACCCAAGTCGGTATTAACGACAACCGGCATGACTCGATGGTCAGAGGTCTGGGAACCGCGCGAGGCGGGACTCGTAGAGACGCACCAGGAATTCCATGAGGACCCATTCGTGCTCCCGGGGGTTGGCCCGAAGCATGCGATTGAGGTGCATGTGCGACAGACTCCCGGCGAGGCTGACCAGGTCCCCCTGAAGCAGCCCCTGGTTGAAGGCCTCCCGAATCTTGGGAAGGCCGCAGAGATCGGGGGCAAGTGCTGAATCCGAGGCATGGGGAAACCCCAGCTCCAGTTCCTTGCGCAGGGCCCTGAACCGCGTTCCCATCTGTACAGCCCCCTCCCCCGTGTCGCCGAACTCTTTGCGGAAACCATCCCGGGAGGCCTGGGCTAGCTCTTTTCTCGCCCGGACGCTCAATCCCAAGGCGGCCCAGATCGCATCCGCATGGCTGAGACCCGCCCGCCAGCGTTGCTCCAAGGTCAGTCCATTGACCAGCTGATCCAGGATGTGTTGACTGTCCTCGAAGAACCATCCTTCGGCCAGCGCAAAGCCGAGCGAGCCCCCATAGCGCTCCCATTCCGGCTCAAAGGTATCCACTTGCACTTTCCATAGAAGGCCTTGAACCAGGCGTTCCTCCAGGTGCTTGTGGAGATGGGGAAGGAGCTCCGAGAGAAGTCGGCTGGGAAGGCCGTGAAAGCGCAGACGCAGGTGGTGCTCCGGATCGCGATAGCGAATGAAGTGCCACCGGTCCCAGAGCCCTTCCGCTTTGGTCATCTGGAGGAGGGGAGCCAGTTCCACCAGGAGCCGATCCGCACTGGCGGGCCCGCAGTAGAGCTTGAGGTAGAGCCATTCCGAACCGGGCGGGTAGGCCCGGAGTTTGGGCGCATGAGAAAACTTCGGGAGAGTGCTCACCTTGGGCTGAGCGGGCGACGTCGACTCGAAGGGAATAACCAGTTCGTGGGCGAAGGCTCCTTCTGGCGAAGTGACCAGGGCCTGGCCCGGATCCGGGAAACACTCGGTGAGGATGAAGGCAGAACGGCTCGAGACGAGGTGGTGCAGGGTCTCCACCCACAGGACCTGATCCAGGTCCACCAGCAGGCAGTTGTCAGCATCGGTGAGCATCACGAACCTGGGCAGCCCGCGCTTTCCCCGCAGGGTTTGGAAGGCGCCCCAGGCCCCTTCGGGGGAACCCTTCAGAGCCTCCTTCAGTTCCCTGGACTCGATCCGCCAACGCGCCTTGCTGAGCACGTGGCGGCCTCGGGTGACTCGCGGCAGAAAGGGCTGTTCCGCCAAGGCGCCCCAGGACCAACCCCCTTGGCGTCCGTCCTGATCCTGGAGGTGGGCCAGGAACCGGTAGACCACGGGCCCGCGAGCGAAGTTGTGGGCCGATGACAGGCGGGGGATCACCTCCCGTCCCAGCCGCGTGGAGGCGAGCCACACGCGCTCCCCTCGTACGGTCAACAGAAGGTCCGAGGGCAGGATCGTCTTGTCGCGCTCAACGCCCGGTGTGGCCAGAAAGGGGATCTCGTAGTCCCGCAGGGAGGGCCGGGCCAGCACATTGCCCATCCTGCCTTCGGGCACATGGACTACTTCCGCAAACACCGCTTCCGGCCGCAGGGACTCCTCTCGCCGAAGGTGGTTTCGGAGCGCCTTCTTCAACGCTGGATCCCCGGAGGCAAAACGCCCAAGCCACCGGGCGGCCGTGGGACCCGAATACTGTTCCATCCAGAATCGGAATTCACCCCGGTCCAAGGCGACGAGGCTGGAAGCCGCCAGGCTGGTCAAGGCGGCGAACGAATGGGGAAAGGGTTGAGGATTTGGAGTGGCGAGGGCGTCCACATCGGCATCCTCCAGCTCCCAGACCAGGGCGCCTTGCCAGCTCGGAAGTTGCTTCAATAGAAACAAGTCCCGGGGGGAGAGCTGGCGGGGCGGGGACGAGCTCCGAAAGGGCAGACCCTCCAGCAACGGGGAATCCAGGGGAACGCCCCCGTCAAACCCGAGGCCACTCTCCTCATCCAGCACCTCCAGCAGCGGCATCCACCGGGTGCCGTAGCGCTCCTGGAAAGCCGTCTGGAACCGCTCCAGGGGGCTCTCGGAGGGTGCCGGAGTCAGTCGGCGGAGCATTTCAGCGCCCTCCTCAAGGGCTCGACGCACCACGGGTGCCAGAGCCAAGCCCGGGGAGGGTCGGAAGGCGTCCACCTGCAGGACATCCCGGGTATCTGAGGAAATCCCCAGGTCGACCAAAGTCGCCGCCAGACTGCGATACCCCTCGGGATGGGACCCGAGGGGAGCGCCCTGGATGGCTTTCAGTTCCGCATCCAACGCGACCAGAGGCTCGGCCCTGGAGGCCGTACTCGAGTTGGATTGAAGGGCTGCGATCACCTGACCCAGGGGGTCGGAACTGGTCAGCGGTGGATGGAGTTTCCCGCACAGCAACTGGGCGTCGACCAGCTGCTCGAGAAACAATCGGGCGTCCAGGGTGTCCACCGCCATGCGACGGGCCAGGCTCGTCGCGAGGTCTTCCAGGGGCGAGCCCTCCTGTGCCAGCTGAAGGACGAAGTCCAGGTGCGGCGTGGCCTCAACGGCCTCCAAGTGGTACGTGCGGCCCTGTTCTCCTGCGGCGTCCCGGCGCTCCAGGTAGCGGTACCACCCTCCGCGGGCGTAGAGGCTCGAGTTGGGCTGATAGCTCAGTGCCGCCCGCACCTCTGGCTCCCGCTCCAGGCGATCCACCAGGGCCTCCAGGACGCCCCAATCCAGGCGCAGGGCCTTGCGGCAATCCGGCCAGGGCCCCACGGACAAGCCGCTGGCGGGGCCCCAGGCTCCCCTGGACACGCCGGCGAAGAGGCCGAAGGGCGTCGCGCGGCTGCTCATCCGGCTGAGGTACTTCAGCAGGGCCCGCTCCACGTTCCGGGCCGCCAGGCTGTCCAGGGAACCCTCCAGCCAAGCACTCAGCCGCGAGGCCAGATCTGGAGAAGCCAGCGCCACCGCTTCCCGCACGTCGCTGCGTCGTACCAAATCGCGAAGGATCTGGCGCAACGCTTCTCGATCCCGTTCCAGCTGATCCGCAAAGGGCTCCTGAGAATCAGATTCAGGCCCTATCTGGTTGCGGGAAGAGAGTGCCGCCAGCGGCAGCCCCGCCGTGCGCAGAACGAAAAAATCAGCGGTTTGGCATGGGGGCTGCTCGGGCATACGGGGCTGCTTCCTTGAATGGAAGCATAACCAGAGCGCTGGAACAGCCCCTTGTCCAGGGACCACGGGAGTCCGCCGAAAGGTGTCTCTGGACGGGTCCAACGGTTGGAGTCGTGTTTAGATACCGTTCATGGAAAGGTGTTGGCTTTCGTCCCGGCAGGCCTCAGAACCATGGTTGCGCCCCGTGGCGTTACCAGGGAGTCCCCATGACCAGCAGCCTCTCCTTCCGCAAAGAGTCCATTCAGCGCTCCAGCAGCGCCAGCGAAAAACTGAACCAGGCCCTGGAAGCCCGGGGAACGAGGGCCGCCCGTGAACAGCAGCCCTTCTCCATCACCGTCACCTACACGGCCACGAACGCTTGATGACCAGCCTTGGTTCACCGGATCCGCGATCGAGAATAGCTTGGAATCGGTGTATTCCTGGAATTCCTGGTTCCCACTGGCCAAGAACTGGCGACCCATCGGGGTTTGTTACGCTCTTTGGGCCCTATCTTTCTTGTACGATCACGGGACCTCCCATCGACTTGGATCCGGGTGGATCTGGGCCGGTAGCCTCGCCTCTCCACTGACTCACATCGGTGCATTCGCGTTTCTTGCTCCCCTCCCCTGGATCCTGACCCGTCGACTTTCCTCGCCCTGGAGCTTCATTCTGGGGCTCACTCTTTCGGGGTTGAACGAAGCCGCTGCGCGGCGGGGGACGGTCATCCAGGCAGCCCGGTCGATAAAGACGGCTAGCGCGGAAGGGTGAAAGCAGGCCCCTTGGTCATCGCGGTGTATGGAGCACCGCCAGATGACCAAGGGGGTACTG
>CAIYNT010000213.1 GCA_903927605.1 uncultured Holophagaceae bacterium | reverse complement strand
GTGACGGAGCTGCTGGCGACGAGGGGTTGATTCGACCCACTCAGGGGTGATTCCCTCCCTGTGGGGCCCCGCTCCGCAGGCTGCCCCGCAGCCTGCTTCGTGACCCACATGGTCGGGACAGTAGCCCGCTCTATCCGGCTTGCGGTAGTCGGCTTGTCTTGCCCATGGCACACTAGGGGGTTCTCCGGGAGTCCCCTGTGGCCAGTATTTTCTCAAGCCAGTTCTGGTCCAACCTGTTCAATTCGGACTTGGCCATTGATCTCGGCACGGCCTCGACCCTGATCCATACCAAGCAGGCTGGACGCATCGTCATCTATGAGCCTTCCATCGTGGCTGTGAATACCCTCACCCATGACGTGGAAGCTGTGGGGGACGAGGCCAAGCAGCTGCTGGGCCGTGCGCCGCAGGGCGTGCGCACCATCCGCCCCATGAAGGACGGCATGATCTTCGAAGTGGACGCCGCCGAGAAGATGCTCGCCGCCTTCATCCTCAAGGCCCGACCCAATCGCGGCATCGCGCGCACCCGGATCGTAGTCAGTGTGCCGCCCCGGGCCCACCAGGTGGCCCGCCGGGCCGTGAAGCAGGTCTGCTACGACGCCAAGGCCGGTGAGGTGTTCCTGGTGGACCAGACCATGGTGGCGGCCATCGGCGCGGGGCTGGCGATCAACGAAAAACGCGGCTGCATGATCGTGGACATCGGTGGCGGCACGACAGATGTCGCCGTCATCAGCTACAACGGCAAGGTGTTCTCGGATTCCATCCTCATCGCTGGCGACGAGATGGATGAGGCAGTCGTCAAGTACATCCGGGAAAAGTACAACGTGCTCATCTCTGAATCCTCGGCCGAGGAAGTGAAGTGGACGCTGGGTTCAGCCTTCCCCTCTGAACTGACGCGCACCATGGAGGTGAGCGGCCGGGACCAATTCGAAGGCCTGCCCAAGACCCTCACCCTGAATGATGCGGAAATCCGCGAAGCCCTGGCCGAACCCATCAACGCCATCATCGACCTGGTACGCAAGGCGCTGAACGAGACGCCGCCCCAGCTGGCGGCGGATCTCATCAATCGGGGCATCTGCCTCACGGGCGGTGGTTCGCTCATCCAGGGCCTGGACGAGCGGCTCCGCAAGGAGACCCACCTGCCGGTCTTCCGCGCGGAGGATCCCCAGACCGCCGTGGTGCGGGGCACCGCCCTGCTGCTGGAGAACATTCCGCTCCTGCGTCGCATCCAGATCCTCGACTAACCCCAGGAGGATGCGTGGCCCTCCGCGCTGCCAGGTGGAGATGGAGCCGCGTGGTGTGGCAACGCCTCATCCTGGTGCTCCTCTGGTTGGGGCACGGCATCTGGGTGTTCCTTGGCCCGAACCCTGGCCGCCATTGGACTCACCTGGCCGATGGGCTGTCTCGGCCTTCCCAGGGTCTGGCTTTGCGCTGGGAGGGCTGGCGCGCCGCCCGCCGGGATTCGAGGCGCAGCCTTGCCGAGGAGCACGCCGAAAACGCCCGACTGTCGGCTGAACTGGCCCAGCTGAGGACCCAGGCGGCTCGGGAGGCACCCCGGCTGGCGGAAGCCGATGCGGCGGTGCGACTGCTCGGCTTGAAACAGCAGATCCCCCTCGACCTCAAGGCCGCACGGGTGATCTTCAGCACACGTCCGGCGGCCTTTGGGGGCCTGATCCTCGATCGGGGCGAGGATCTTGGTTTGGTGCCCGACCAGGGTGTGCTGGTGCCCGAGGGCGTCGTGGGGCGGCTGTGGTCCGTCAATGCCACCCAGTCTAAGATTCTGCCAGCCGACGCACCCAACGCCTCTGTGGCCGTGATGCTCATGCGCAGCCGGGCGACCGGTGTGCTCCAGGGCCTGGGTTCAGGCCGGGCCCTCATCCGCTATCTGAGCAACCAGGAGGTGGTGCAGGCGGGCGAGGCGGTGCTGACCAGCGGCCTCGACCGGGTCTTCCCCCGGGGCCTGCTCGTGGGCTATGTGGCTGAAGTGGCCCAGGGGGACCTTGAGCTGCGGGTGATTGTCAACCTGTCGGCCCCCCTCGATCGTGTGAGTACCGTGCTTCTGCTGCCCTCCCAACCACCCCTGGAGGTGCAGCCGCCCTTCCTCACACCGGCGGAACCGAAGCCGCAGCGGAAGCGGGGAACGCCATGAGAGTTCCGGCGCCGTCCCTCGCTCGCCAGAACCTGCTGTGCGCCGCGGCCCTGGGGCTGATCTTCCTCAGTGCGCCCTTCCCTCAGATCCAGCTCGTGCTGCACGCCATGCTGGTGCTGGCCTTGGCGCCTCGCCCCGGTGCTCCCTTGGCGGGGGCCTTGTGGGCCCTGGCGGCCGGTTGGGCGATGGAGAGTTCTCTGCGCCTCCTGCCCCACTTGGGTGGGACCGCCTGGGCGGACCTGACCGTGACCCTGCTGGCGGGGTGGATGGCGGGGCGCTGGCCCCTGGAGGGTCTGAGGGGCTGGCTGGCCCGGCTCGCTGGATTCAGCCTTCTCCTGACCCTGCTGGTGCATGGGGCGGTGCGGGTGGCGACAGCGCCGCATCCCTGGGGTTGGGGCTGGCTCTGGACCCTGCTGAGCCTACCGCTTTGGGGCTGGCTCATCTGGCGGCTGCTCCACGCCGGACCCGGACGGAACTGAGCGATGGATCCGCGGCAGCGCCCCCTTCTGCACCGGAGGCTCGGGGCCATCAAGGTGATGGCCTGGAGCCTGGTGGCCCTGCTGGTGATCGTCTATGCCTGGCTGCAGCTGGTCCGGCACGGGGAGTTCCAGCAGCTCGCCCTGCAGCAGGCCGTGAAGATGCGCCCCATTCCCGCGCCACGGGGGCTGGTGCTGGATCGCAACGGGAATCGGCTGGTGGACAACCGTCGGGCCCTGCACCTGGTCATCCAGCGGGAGGACCTTCCCGCGAGGACGGAGGTGGTCACCTCCCTCGCGGCAGCGCTTGCACTGGATTCCACCGTCCTGGCGCGGAAGATCCAAAGCTACCGGCTGGCGGGCAAGGGCCGCCCCCTGGTATTGAAGGAAAACCTGGACGAGGCCGGCATTGCCAGCGCCGAGCGGATCCGGGCCCGGTTCCCCTTCCTCAGCGTGGAGGTCGCTCCCCGCCGGGTTTATCTCGGCGACGAACTGGCAGGTCATGTGCTCGGCTATGTGGGGGAAGTGGACGAGGAACTGATGAAGGCCAAGCCAGGTGTGTTCCACCTGGGCGAGACCATCGGCAAGGAGGGTTTCGAGGCCAGCGGCAACGACTGGCTCAAGGGCGTGGACGGCCAGAAGCGCATCCTGGTGGATCAGCTGGGCACCGAGGTCGCCAACTTCGGCCAGGTGGATGCCGTGGCCGGCCGCAGCCTCTTCCTGACCCTGGATGCGGGCCTGCAGAAGGTGGCCCAGGACGCCCTCGGCCAGGAAGCCGGAGCGGTGGTCGTGCTGGACCTGCGCGATGGCGGTGTGCTGGCGATGTACTCCAGCCCTTCCTACGATCCGAACCTGTTCCTGAACCGGCTCAGCCAGGACATGGTCGACCGCTACCTGGCCAATAACCTGACCCGGCCCATGGTGAACCGGGCCATCCAGGGCATCTACGCACCGGGCTCCACCTTCAAGTTGTTGATCGCCCTGGCGGCTCTGGAGAAGGGCATCGCCACGCCCCAGACGGCCATCTACTGTGCCGGGAAGAAGAACTTCTACGGTCGCGACTTCCGCTGCGACAAAGCTTCGGGGCACGGCACGTTGAACATGATCCAGGCCATCGCCCAGAGCTGTGACGTCTATTTCTACGAGCTGGCCTCTCGGATGGACATCGATGACATCTACGCGACGGCGGAGAAATATGGCCTGACAGAGCGCACGGGCATCGACCTGCCCCAGGAGAAACGGTCCCGCATTCCTAGCCGCGCCTGGAAACGCAAGGCCTCGCCGCGGGATCCCAAGTGGTACGGGGGCGAGACCATCAGCGTTGGCATCGGCCAGGGCGCCGTGGGCGTGACACCGATGGGTCTGGCACGGTTCTACGCCCTGCTGGCCACCCGGGGGAAGCTGCTGACGCCGCACCTGTTCTATGGCTTCCGGGGCGACCAGAAGAGCGAGCTCGAGCCGGCGCCGATTCCTCCCTTCAAGGATACGGGACTGGATCCGCGGAACTGGGCGATCCTGGATGAGGGTCTGTACGAGGTGGTAAAGAGCGGCACCGCCGCGGCATCGGCGCTGAAGGAGATCACCATGGTCGGCAAGACGGGCACCGCCCAGGTCGCCACCTTCGTCGACAAGTCCCACTACGCCCGCCAGGCCAAGAACCTGAAGGACCACGCGCTGTTCGCCGGCTATGCCCCGCGGGAGAAACCCCAGATCGCCTTCGCAGTGGTGGTGGAGAACGCCGGCTTCGGTGCCAGCTCCGCCGCGCCCGTCGCCAAGAAGCTGGTGCAGTACTGGTTCCTGGACCGCCTGGCGAATCCTCTGCCCCCGCCCCGGGGCAAGCTGGTGGATCCCTTTGCGCCTCAGCAGCCGGAGGGGCCGGAATGAGGAACCGCTTCCGGGCCCTGGATCCGCGTCTGCTCTGGGTGCTGCTGGCGCTCATCGTCCTGGGGACGCTGACACTCTATTCCGCCGGGCGGAACACACCGCAAGCGGGGATCTGGCTCAAGCAGAGCCTCTGGAACCTGCTGGGCATGATCCTGATGTTATTGCTGGCCACCATCGACCCCCGGCGCATCTTCCGCTACAGCTTTCCCGCCTACCTGATCGGTCTGGTAGCCCTGGCCGCCGTCCTGGTGGTGGGGAAGAAGATCGGGGGCTCCACTCGTTGGTTCGTGATTGCGGGCCAGACCTTTCAGCCATCGGAGCTGATGAAGTGGGTGACGCTGCTGTATATATCCCACCGCCTGGGATCGCGGAATGCCGACACAGTGGGTCGTCTGGAACTCTTTGGGGCCGTGGGACTGGTGGTCTTCCCCATGCTGCTCATCCAACGGCAGCCGGATCTGGGGATGGCCCTAAGCTTCCTGCCCATCCTGCTCATCATCCCGTTGATGAAGGGGCTGCGCGCCCGCTGGGTGGTGGCGCTGCTGCTGCTGGTCGGGCTGGGGGGCTTCGGCGCCTGGAGATTCGTGCTGAAGCCCTATCAGAAACAGCGGGTGATGATCTTCCTTGATCCTTCCGCGGACCTCCAGGGGAAGGGCTACCAGGTGAACCAGAGCCGCATCGCCATTGGCTCCGGTGGGCTCATTGGAAAGGGGTTCACCAGCGGCTCCCAGACCCAGCTGAACTTCCTGCCCGTGAAGACCACGGACTTTGCCTTCAGTGTGTGGGCCGAGGAGCGCGGTTTCCTGGGCGTCCTGCTGGCCCTGGGGCTCTTCGGGCTGCTGCTGAGCCGTATCCTGGATGCCGCCCAGGCGGCCCACACGAATGCCGAAGCCTATTTCTGCGCCGGCGCCGCGGGCATCTTCGCGCTGCACCTGCTGGTGAATGTGGGCATGGTAGCCGGCGCCCTGCCCAACAAGGGCATGGTGCTGCCCTTCTTCAGCGCGGGGGGAAGCAGTACCCTGAGTTTCTGCCTGGCCTTGGGCCTCATCATGGGCATCCTGCATCGAGCGAGGGCGAAATGACCGACCTGCGGCTGCGGATGAAGGCACTGGCGGATCAGCTGCGGCTGCACCGCCACCGCTACTACGTGCTGGATCAGCCATCCGTCTCGGATGCCGAATACGACGCACTGGAGCGGGAGCTGCGGGCCCTCGAAGCGGCGCATCCTGAGCTGGCGGATCCCAACAGTCCGACGCTGCGCGTGGGCGCACCGCCGGTGGACGCTTTTGAGAAGCGACGTCATGCGGTACCCATGCTCAGCCTGGATAATGCCTACACAGAGGAGGAGCTTCGGGCCTGGGAAGCTAAGTTGCTCAGATTGGTTCCGGGCTCTGATCTGAAGTACGCCGCTGAGCTGAAGGTGGATGGCCTTTCCCTGTCGCTGCGTTACGAAGACCGGAAGCTGGTGGAAGCCCTCACCCGTGGTGATGGCGAGACTGGCGAGCTGGTGACGGAAAATGCGAGGACCATTGCCGACATCCCATTGGTATTGCCGGCAAACGCGCCGCAGTTCCTGATGGTTCGCGGTGAGGTCTTCCTCTCCCGCAAGCGCTGGGAGGAGCTGAACCGCCAGCGGGATGCCCGCGGAGAACTCCGCTTCGCCAATCCCCGCAACGCCGCCAGCGGCACCATGAAGTTGCTGGACAGTCGGGAGGTCGCCGCGCGGGGCCTGTCTTTCCTGCCCTGGCAGGCTAGCTGGGATGACAACTGGCCTGCACCTCCAGAGAGCGATCAGGCAGCTGCCATGGCCCAGATCGAAGCGTGGGGGTTTTCCCGGATGCCAGCACGAGAGTTCGGACGGATGAACGACATGCTCCGGTTCATCTCCGCCCAGTCCGAAGCCCGCCTCAATCTGCCTTTCGATACGGACGGCGTGGTCTTGAAGATTCTGGAATTCAGTATTCAGCAACAGCTTGGGGCCACGGATCGGGTGCCGCGCTGGGCCATCGCGTTCAAGTACCCGGCGACGCAGGTGACAACCACGGTGCTGGGCATCACCTGGCAGGTGGGCCGCAGCGGCAAGCTCACCCCGGTGGCGGAACTGGAGGCGGTGGAGGTGGCAGGCTCCACCGTGCGCCGGGCCACACTGCATAATGCCGACGAACTGGCGCGGCTCGGCCTGAAAGTGGGCCATCGCGTCTTCATCGAGAAGGGCGGCGATGTAATCCCCAAGGTCGTCGCGCTGGTACCCGGTGAGGAGACCCGGGATCTTCCCGCGCCGATCATTCCCGGGGCCTGTCCAGTGTGCGCCGGTGAGGTGGGCAAGGCCGACGATGCGGAGGTGGCCATCCGCTGCCTCAACCCCGAATGTCCCGCCAAGCTGGTGGCGAGGCTGCTGCACTTCGGGGGGCGGTCTGCATTGGATGTGGAAGGTCTGGGCGAGGCGCTGGTGGAGCAGCTGGTGGCCTCGGGTGGCTTCGATCAGCCCTGGGATGTGTTCAGTCTGCTTGAGAGTCCTCGTGAAGGTCTTGCCTACCTGTCCGGTCTGGAGCGCATGGCCGAGAAATCCGCCCAGAATCTTTTGGAGGCCATGGATGCGGCACGGACCAAGCTCCTGGCCCGATGGATCCATGCCTTGGGCATTCCCATGGTGGGGATCCGCACGGCCGAACTCCTGGCCGAGGCGTACCCTTCGCTGGAAGCCTTGTGGGCTGCCGATGAGTGCCGGCTCCAGGCGGTGGAGGAGGTGGGACCCAAGGTGGCTGCCGCCCTTCGCGCGTTCGTCGAACTGCACCCGGATCTGCCCGGAAGGCTCGCCGGCTATGGCGTGCGGCCTGTGCCTCCGGCACTCCGGGACCTCACTGGACTGCCGCTTTCCGGCGAGGTGGCGGTCGTGACGGGGACGCTGCCCAGCCTTTCCAGGGAAGATGCGGAGGCTACTCTCAAGCGACTGGGTGCCAAGGTCACCACCAGCGTGTCGCCCAAAACGACGTTGCTGCTGGCGGGGGAGAAGGCCGGGTCGAAGCTTGCCAAAGCCGAGGCTCTGGGCATTCCCATCCGCGACGAAGCTTGGCTGCGGGCCTTTGAATCATGATGCTTTGCATCGGCCCAGCTCCGTCTGCGACACGCGGCCTGCTGCGGAATCTCCCGGCCGTGCTGAGCTTGGGAGAAAGCCCTAGACTGGAGACCTCCCCCATCGGATGATCTGACATTCATCGAACGGAATTTTCTGTGCTGACGCGTCTCGGCAAGTTCGAAATTATCCGGTTGCTCGCCCAAGGGAGCATGGGTGAGGTCTACGTGGGCCGGGACCCGATCCTGGGTCGTGAGGTGGCCATCAAGGTCATCCATACCTCGGCCAGCATGGGCCCCCAGGCCCGGGAACGCTTTGCCACCGAAGCCCGCGCCGCCGGCGTGCTGAATCACCCGAACATCGTCACGATCCACGAAATGGGCGAGGAACAGGGCGTGCTCTACCTGGCCATGGAGCTGGTGAAAGGCGAGGATCTCGGCACGCTGATCCGGGCCGGCACGCTGACGCCGAGGGACGCCCTCGAGGTGCTGGCCCAGGTCTGCGATGGCCTTGCGGTGGCTCACCGGCACCA
Organism: uncultured Holophagaceae bacterium; assembly: GCA_903927605.1. The sequence continues at coordinate 27,601 of CAIYNT010000213.1, read as the reverse complement.
GATTCTCCATCGCGACATCAAGCCCTCGAACATCCGGGTGGTATGGGATGGCAAGAATCTCCAGGCCAAGGTGCTGGATTTCGGTGTGGCCAAGATCATCAATACGGACACCACCGATGAGGGCACGGTCTTCGGCACCGTGAACTACATGGCGCCGGAGTACCTGCAAAGTGGCCGCCCGGATTCCCGCAGTGACCTCTTCGCCGTCGGGGTGATCCTCTATGAATCCCTGGTGGGCATTCCCCCCTTCGACGGTCCCAGCCCCGGCTCGGTGATCTACCGCCTGCTGCATGAGTCCCCCGTGCCGCTCCCCCCCACCGTCTTCCAGGGCATCAGCCGGGACGTGCAGGGCATCCTGAACCATGCCCTGGCCAAGGATCCGGGCAACCGGTTCCAGACGGCCGAGGAGATGGCCACCGTGCTGCGAGCCGCCAAGGATGCGACCTGGCGCTGGGATCAGGAAAGGCCCACGGTGGCGCTCAAGATCAAGCGGCCCGCCCCGGATCGAAGTCCGACCCGACCGACACCTCCCCGGGGCCTTCCTGCTGTTCACCCCGCCTTCCATCTGCCACCGGGCGTCAAGACGGGCCTGTCGGGTTCGGGTCCGATGCCCCGGCCCGGAATGATTCCGCCGCCGTCGACCCGGGGTGTACCGGCGACCTCGGGAACTGGGCCCTACAGTCGGGCCGAGGTCCAGAGGGACATCCTGGAGACCACCAAGCATCAGCTCCTTCAGGCGCTCGAGATTGATCCCAGAAACGCCAAGGCCCACGCCATGCTGCTGGTCACCCACTACCGTCTGGGGCGCCCGGAGGCGCTGATGCAGACGCTCCGCCAGGCGCGGAGCTGGGGCATCCTGTCCGCCGAGCTGAAAGCCGTCCCCCGTTGCCTGCAGATGGTGCTGGAGGAGATGCAGACCTGCCGCCTTCCGCTGGAACTCCACGGGGAGTTCATGGAGTACCTGGGGCTCTGAAGATTCAGCGGCCCTCGAGCGACTGAAGCCTGGTCAATTTCCAGTCCCCTCCGGTCTTTCTCCGCCGCAGGGGAATCCTTGGTGGCTGCCCGGGTCTTTTCGGTAGCATGGGCCCAAGCAATCAGGCCGAACCGCATTGCCACCAGAGGCCCGCCATGGCCCACCACACCCTCAAGGCCAGTCACCAGAAGCTTGTCGAGCGCCTGAACCGCTTCCCCCAGGGCGCGCCCCCCTCGGAGCTGCTCTTCCAGATCCTCAGAGTCCTCTTCACGGATGAGGAAGCTGGGCTGGTGGCCCTGCTGCCCATCCGTCCCTTCACCGCTGCCCATGCGGCCGGGGTCTGGAAGAAGCCGGAGGTGGCTTGCCTCGACATCCTGAACCGGCTGGCGGACCGGGGGCTGCTGCTGGACCTGGAGCATCCCGATGGCACGCGGACCTTCGTGCTGCCGCCGCCCATGGCGGGCTTTTTCGAGTTCTCCATGATGCGGGTGGGCAACGGCTACGACCAGAAGCTGCTGGCGGAGCTCTTCCACCAGTACCTGAACGTGGAGGAGGACTTCGTGCGGGCGCTGTTCGCTGGGGGTGAGACGCAGCTGGGCCGGGTCTTCGTGAACGAAGGGGCCCTGCCCGAGCATGCCCTTCAGGTGATGGATTATGAGCGCGCCTCCGAGGTGATCCGCACGGCCTCCCACATCGGCATCGGGACATGCTACTGCCGCCACAAGATGGAACACCTCGGGAGGGCCTGCGGCGCGCCCATGGACATCTGCATGACGTTCAACGGCACGGCGGGCTCCCTCATCCGGCACGGCGTCGCCCGGAAGGTGGAAGCCGCGGAGGGACTGGACCTGCTGGCCCAGGCGGTGGAAGGCAACCTGGTGCAGTTCGGGGAGAACGTGCGCGACCAGGTGGCGTTCATCTGCAACTGCTGCGGCTGCTGCTGCGAAGCCATGCTGGCGGCCAAGCGCTTCGCGGTGCTGAATCCCATCGCCACCACGAACTACCTCCCTGAGGTGACGACAGAGGACTGCAATGGGTGCGGGAAGTGCGCGGAGGTGTGCCCCGTGGAGGCCATGGGCCTCGTGTCCAGCGGGGATCCCCATCAGCCGAAGCGCAAAAAGGCACGCCTGAACGAATCCATCTGCCTCGGGTGCGGGGTCTGCGTGCGCGCCTGCTCCCGGCGGGTCCTCCGCCTGCGTCCGCGGGCTCGACGGGTCATCACGCCGGTCAATACCGCCCACCGCGTGGTGCTGATGGCCATCGAGCGGGGGACCCTCCAGAACCTGGTCTTCGACAACCAGGCTCACCTTCAGCACAAGGCCATGGCGGCCATTTTTGGCGTGATTCTGAAATTGCCTCCCCTGAAGCAGGCGCTGGCCAGTCGCCAGATGAAATCCCGCTACCTGGAACGGCTATTGGCGCAGAAGGACATCGCCCACCGCGCCTGAGGTCTCGCTCAGGCGCCAGGGCTTGCGGATCCAAGCCCATGGGCCAGGTACAGTTCTGGGTAGCTGCGTGGCTCGGCGCGATCCGGCGCGAGGCCCAGGCCTTCCATGGCAGCACGGATGGCCTGGGGATCCCCTTCCAGCTCCAGGTAGCACCCGAAGGGGGTTTCATCGAGGCAGGCCTCCAGTTCCGGGCGCTCCCACACAGCGCGCCGCTTCTCCATGCGCATCACGGGCTCGAAGCCGAGAGCGCGGAGGATGGCCTCCAGGGCTTGGCTGTTCTCAATGCCCGTCTCTTGTTCGGGGCGGATCTTCAGCATGACGTCGGGCACTTTGGGGCCCTTCCAGGTCAGGCGGGTCTGGTCCGCGTAGACTCGCGTGCGGAGCGCTGATCCCGCAGCTCGCAGCTCGCCATCCCGGTCCCAGAGCACGCTGACCTCCAGCTGCATGGGCGTGACTTCGTGGAAGCCCAGGGCCTCCAGCAGGGGACGGAAGGGGCCCGTGGCCGGGATGCGCAGCTTCAGTTCAGTCTCCAGGGCGGCTTTGTGCTTCATCGCAGCATGTCTCCAATCGGTCATGATGGTGCTGTGCCCATGGCCCCATCGTGATCCCTCAACGGTACATCATCGCCACCCTCTTCATCGCCGCCATGCTGCTGCTCTTTGCGGTGGTGCAGGCCCCGCGTCCCGTGAGTGCCGGGGGCGTCAGCGCCGAGGGAGCGCCGGCCGTCATGAACCTGGGCAGCTACGAATCCCTGGCGGAGTTCCGCCTGGTGGACGGCTGGGCCCCGCGCTTCCAGGGGACCAAGGATCCGGATCAGGCCGAGGCCTGGCCCTTTGAAGGCGGCTTCGGGACGCCCTGGGAGCCGGCCTCGCCGTACCTTGCAGATCAGGGACTGGCCTTGAACGGTCCCGGCGGTCACAGCGAGGTGGTGTTGTGGCGGGGGTTGGAGTGGCGGCACTATCGCTTCGACGCGCCCCTGTGCTCGGCCCGCCTGGATCCAGCCAAGGGCAATCGTCTTCTGGTGACGCTTCAGATGGGACCGTTGCGGTTTGAGACTCGCCTTCTGGAGGTGCCGGAAGGCCGTGTCCTCTGGTCGGCGCAATCCGGCCCCTGGAGCCGGTTCAGCTGGGATGGCCAGGCCGCGCTGATCGGCTTCTTTGAGCCCGCCGAGGGGCATGGCGAGGCGAGGCTTCTGCTGGGCGCCCTGCCATGTGATGCGGAACTCGGGGATCCCACCCTTGCCGGCTGGGATGAGCCCGGGTTGTCTGCCCCGCCGAAGGGTGTGGCCACCCGGGCCGAGGCGCTGTCCGAAGATGGCCAGGACCTGCCCGGCCCACGGGTCGAGATCCCCTGGCATGCGGGTGATCGGGTGTGGCTCCCTCGCGGAGACCGCCTCTGGCATGGCGGCGCCCAGGGATGGACGGCGTGGGGTCTGGAGGGGGGGCGCTGGCGTCGCCTGGTGGTGGGTTCAGGCTTTCTGAACGCCCATCCGCCGCAACGCATGGCGCTGGTGGAGTCAGTTCCAGAGGACGGCATGATCCGTTTGACGAGCCCCCTGACAAAGGTGGAGTGGACTGAGGTGGCGTCCGACGCGCTGCCCTGGCCGGCCGGGGATGCCGCCTGGGTCTGGCGGGACAATGGCGCCTTCGACGCTTGGGATCAGCGATGGCATGAGAGTGCCTTGCCGCCTGAACGGCAGCGCCAGACCCTGTTCGAGTCTTACCGGTCCGAATGGAGAGCCGCCGTGGGACTGCGGGTCTCGGTGAAGGGCTGGCTGCCGCGGGGGCCCGAGATCGCCCTCCGCGAGCCATTTGGAGTCGCCTGGATCTGGGTGGGAGACCGGGTGCTGCTGGTCCGGCTCGTGGAGGTTGAGCGGGTCCGGATTCTCAGGAAGCTGCTGCGGTGACTTGTTCCATTGCGTCCGAAGTGCACATTTCTGGTAGCGTTGTGCCCAGCCACTCTTTCTTCCTTCCGGCTTCCCGAGGTTCCCGATGCCGCGTCTCCTCCTCGTGGACGACAATCCCAGCATCCATCGGATTGCCGTGTCCCTTCTGGCTCCCACCGATGTGGAGCTCATCTGCGTGGCTTCTGCCGCAGAGGCCCTGGATCGCATTGGGCGTGGTGAGCGCTTCGATGTAGCCCTCATCGATACGGCCATGCCTGGCATGGACGGATGGACTCTGCTCAGCCGCTTCCGGGACATGGAGGAGACCACCCGGATGCCGATCGCCTTGATGGCAGGGGTGCTGGACCCCGTGGATCCCTCGAAGTTGGCCAAGGCCCCCATCCAGGGCTTCCTGAAGAAACCCATCGAGCTTCGTGAACTGGGTGATCGCGTGAAGGCGCTTCTGGCGACGCCCGTGGTGGTGAGCCCGTCCCCGTTCAGCACCGTTCCCGCCACTTCCACCAGGGATCTGCTGAAGCACGCCGAGGAGTCTCTGCCAGAACTTCGCCCCGAACCCGTGGCCATACCCACGGGACTTGTGGATGTGGACCTGGACCTGCCCGAGCCTGAAGACGACCTCATCGTGCTCACGGCGGAAGATCTGTGGCCGGAGGAGACGGTTTCAGTCATTCCGGAACCGGCCCCTTCGGCCCCGGTGCTGCATGACGTGCATCTGGAACTGGAGGAACTGGATCTCGACAGCCTTCAGGACCTGTCGATGGAACCCCTGGCGGGGACTGGACGGCCATCTGGACTTCTGCCGGAACCACTGTCTGTGCCCAAACCAGAGCATGTCCACTCTGAGGGGGGGGATCACCTCCTCACCCTCTCTGGGCTGGAAGAACTGGAAACGATCCCGACGGATTTCATTGAGACGCCCCACCCCACACTTCACACCCAAGGTCCGGAGCATGGGTCTGCACCGGATGGTTCCCTCACCCATCTTCCCGAAGCTGCCACGCTGTTGGGCGTGGGGGGAGCGGTCGGGGTTGTGGCCCTCGCAGCCCACACCCTCGTTCATGAGGCCCATGAGCCCGCGTCCGTGGCCCATGAATCTGCACCTGTAGTTCATGAACCTGCGGCTGCGATCCATGAACCTGCACCCGTGGTTCATGAGCCTGCGCCGTTGTCCCATGAACCCGCGCCCATGGTCCATGAGCCTGCGCCCTTAGCACACGAGCCCGCGAGCGGAGCTCCGGAACTGCCCCCCCACCCAGAGGTCGGCGAATCCGTTTCACTGTCTGCCGCAGGTGGGCAGGTGCCTGCCGTTCCTGGTCATGCCACCCCGGCCCCCACCGAACCGGCCCCGGTCACCTCCGAGCAGGCCCGGGCCATGGTCCAGGCTTTGTTGGCCGATCCTGTGCTGGTGGATGTCCTCGTCAAGGCTCTGGTGGCGCGCCTGGGTGATCAGGTGCTTCGCGAGATAGCCTGGGAAGTCATGCCGGATCTGGCGGGAAGATTGCAACGCTAGGCGCATGAAGCGATCTGGCTCCTTGTCCCCACGGCTGTCCTCCAGGCTCCTCCCATGATCACCGGCTACAACACGGACGTACGACACGGGAACCGGGTCTTCCACGTCCAGACGGAGGACAAGGGACAGGCCAACCCCAAGATCGAAACGCTTATCTATGTGGGCGGTGAAATCCTGGACAGTTACCGTTCAGCCTACGAGGACCTGATGGCCAGTCCTCCCGTGTTGGAGTCGGCCATCCAGGAGCGCATGGACGACCAGCATCGAGCTGTCATCCGCGACATCAAGAACGGAAAGTACGATCTCACGCCTCCGGACCCCGCGGAGCAGCAGGCCTTCAATGACCGCCCCCTGGACCAGGCCATCCTGGAATTCCTCCAGCAGGAAGGCGATGTGGACAGTCTCGAGCTGGTGCTGGACCGGCCCCTGAAGCCCGCTTTCGGGAACCTGTTCCGGGTGCAGGTCCAGGCGCGGTTGTGCCAGAGCCAGAGCCCGGTATCGGGCGCCGAAGTGGCCGTGAAGCTGGTGTCCAGCATCAAGAAGGCCACCAGCCTGTTGTCGGGGCGGACCGGGACCGATGGCCTTTTTGTGGGCGAGGTCCAACTTCCCCCCAGCCAACCCGGTCAGTGCGCTGTGGTGGTGAGCTGCACCAGCGACCAGGGTTTTGACGAGTTGAAGGCTGCAGTCATAGCTGATTAAATGTCCGTATAAAAACCTAGACAATTTTGCAACTGTCTCTATCATGGTCCTCACGAGGGGGCCATGGCCAAGGTCGAGCCAGAATTGCTGAGCATCGGTGACATCTGTTCGGAGACGGGCCTGTCGGCAGATGTGGTGCGAGTCTGGGAGCGCCGATACGGATTCCCCACTCCGGTGCGACTGCCTTCTGGCCATCGGCGTTATCGACAAGCGGATCTGCACCAGTTGCGGCTCATGGCGGAGGCTGTCGCCCAGGGCCACCGTCCCTCCATGGTGGCCAGGGCCGGAGAGGCGGCCCTGAAGCGCCTGCTCATCCCCATAGACAATCCCGGTGTGGAGGCCTTGTTCCAGGCCGTGGTGGCGATGGACACGGAACGGATGCGCCGACTCCTGAGGGATTCGCTTGAGCTTCTGGGTTGGAAGCCCTTTCTCCAGTCCATCGTCACCCAGCTTCTGGACCGGGTGGGCATGGCCTGGGCCGATGGCAGCATCGGCATTCAACATGAGCATCTGGTCACCGAAGTGCTGGAGGATCTGCTGCGGGAACTGCGCCTGGCGTTTCGGACAAGGCCAGAGCGAGGTCGGGTGTTGTTGTGCACGCTGCCAGGTGAGCGCCACCGGTTGGGTCTGCTCATGGCGGCCCTGGCCTATGCAGCCCAGGGCATCAATACGGAATTGCTGGGCGTGGACCTTCCTGTGGCGAGCATCGCCCAGGCTGCGCGGACACTGAAGGTGGATCGGGTGGGCGTGAGCCTTTCCATCCAGAGCGCCGGGGAGACGACTCGGCGGCTGTTGATGGATCTCTCCGATCGATTGCCTCCCGGGTGTCGCCTCATCGTCGGAGGCCAGGGTGCCGCCCGGACTCGGAAGATCGAAGGTGTGGAACGGATGCTGGGGTTGGATGTGATCTGGTAGCTATCGGCTATCGGAGATCGTGGGTGGAGCCTCGTCTTCAGGACTCCACTGCTTGCGGAGACGATGCAGCAGGAGGCGCAGTTCCAGCAGCAGAGGACGGGCCGCCAGGAAGCACAGGAAGCCTGCGAGTGGCACCGTCAGCTTGAAGCCGATGTGCTTGAATCCAAGGGCCCCCACCACGCCGCCGCCGAGGAAGGACACCAGGAGCAGCAGCAGGAGGGTCAGCTTCTGGCGGTTGGCGGTGATGCGTTCCCGGCCCTTCCGGTGATGGACATTCACGTAGGTCAACCGGCTCAACTCGATGCCGATGTCCGTCACGGTGCCTGTGAGGTGCGTGGTGCGCACGGCCGCACCGGAGATGATCGACGTCACGGCGTTGTGCAGGCCCATGATGAAGCAGAGCAGCATCACGGTCAGGGGCAGCGCGAACTGGATCTCCTCCTGCAGCCGGTTGCCCATGAAGCCGAACACCAGCATCAGTGCAGCTTCGACCACCAGGGTCAGCGCATACCGGCTGCGCAGGCGGTGCCGCTGTCCGAAGCTGATCAGGGTGGTGCAGACAAAGGCCCCGCCCAGGAAGCTCAACATCATGGCCAGGGCTGCGAAGGCTGTGGTTAGGTCCCCTTCGGCCAGTTCGTCGGCCATGGAGGACACCACGCCGGTCACGTGCGAGGTGTAGTGGCCCACCGCCAGAAATCCACCCGCGTTCACCGCTCCCGCGACAAAGGCCATGGCCCAGGCCAGCTGGCGGTTCAGGTTCTCCGACCGGAGGGCGCCTTCCCGTACCAGCAGCTTCTCCTGGATCGGCAGGGTGGCCAGGGCCGACTCCACCGCGGCTTGGAGCTGCTGCCCGTCCAGACGGTTCCTGAGCAGCCGCCGGAGGTAGCGGGCCACGATCAGCTGGACAGCACGGGGAATGCGACGCATGAATGCTTCAGTCTACTGGCTCCAGGTGCGCTACCGGCGCGTCTGGAGCCCGGTAAACTCCTTCCATGCGCAAAATCCTTCTCCTCCATACCGGTGGCACCCTGGGCATGGCGCCCAGCGGAGAACCCGCATCCCTGGCGCCGGGGCCCTTCCTGGATCATCTGCTGGTGCAGGTTCCGGAATTGAGTCAGCTCGCGGAACTGGCCGTGGAGGTGCCCTTCAACCAGGATTCCGCCTGCCTGGAACCCATGCACATCATCGCGCTGGCGCAGCGGGTGCGAGAGGCGGCCAAAGACTTCGATGGCTTCGTCATCATCCATGGCACGGATACGATGGCCTTCACAGCGTCCTGTCTCGGTTTCCTGCTGTCGGGTCTCGGCAAGCCAGTGGTGCTTACGGGCAGCCAGAGACCCTTGGCCTTCGTGCGCAGTGACGCGAGAAGCAATCTCGTCAACGCCGTGGATCTGGCCTGTCGCGCCATCCCCGAGGTCGGCATCTGCTTTGGTACCCACTGGCTCCGCGGTGTCGCCGCCGACAAGTTGAGCGTCAGCCAGTTCGAGGCCTTCCAGAGCCCCAACCTGGCCCCTCTGGCTGAGATCGGTGCTGAGATTCGGCTCCACCCAGAGGCCGGCGAATTTCTCCGCCAAGTGCCCGTCGGGCTCGGCCTCAAGCTCGACTTGAACATCCATACGGTCACGCCCCATCCAGGCATGGCTTGGTTCCCCGCGCCGGCGGGTGCAAAGGCCGTGCTCATCCAGGCCTTCGGTGCCGGCAACCTGCCCATGGACCGGGCCGATCTGATGGCATTCCTGGAAGACTGCCAGCAACGCCGCCTGCCCTTGGTGGTGACCTCCCAGTGCGCCTACGGGGGCGTCGATCTATCGGCCTACGAACTTGGACGGAAAGCTGAGGAGATGGACGGCATCTCTGGCGGCCTGCACACCCGCTGGTCGGCCCTGGCGAAGCTGGGCCTGGTGCTGGGCGCGGGAGGCGGAATCGCGGAGGCGCGAGAAGCCTTCCGGATCGCTTGGGCCGGAGAGCCGATGCGGGATGGGGCTTGGCCTCAGGCTTGATTGGTACTGGCCCTCCCATGCCACGCGCAAGGCGCCAGGGCATGCGCCCCGGTGGAAGAAAACAGAATGCAGTTCTACTCCAAACGCGCCGTGTGCGCAGTTGGAGCAAGGTAAACTACCCCTTTCCGGGACACCCCATGCTTGATGCCAACCTCCTCCGCAACGACCTCGATGCCGTGGCGGCGCGCCTGGCTGAGCGCGGGTACACGCTGGACCGGGGCCGCTACCAGGAGCTGGACCTGCGCCGCCGCGCCGTCCTGCAGGAGGCCGAGGCCCTGAAGGCCGAGCGCAACCGCGTGAGCGATGAGGTGGGCCGCCTCAAGCGGGCCAAGGAGAACGCGGATGTCCTCATCGCCCAGCAGCGAGAGGTGGGCGACAAGCTGAAGGCACTGGAAGCCGCAGAACGCGAGATCGAGGTGGCCTTCAGGGACTTCCTCGCGGGCATCCCCAATCCGCCCCATGCCAGCGTGCCCTCGGGCCGCGACGAGCACGCCAACGTTGAGATCAAGCGCTGGGGCCAGATTCCGGTGATCCAGGCACCCAAGGATCATGTGGAGTTGGGTACCGCCCTCGGCATTCTCGACCTCGACCGTGCAGCGAAGCTCAGTGGCGCACGGTTCGCGGTGCTGAAGGGGCAGGGCGCCAAACTCGAACGGGCCCTCATCACTTTCATGCTCGATCGTCAGACGGCTGCTGGGTACACCGAAGTAATCCCACCCTACCTGGTGAACGCGGAAAGTATGTACGGCACCGGCCAACTCCCCAAGTTCCAAGAGGATTTATTCCGGGCACCACGTGAGCGGGTTCGAGCCCTTGAACTCAGCTTTCTTCGGAAGCCTTCAGCCTTTCGCCCCGAACAATTTCACATTTATCTGCCCCTTGAGTTTAGGTATAGCGGGGGAGATTTACTACGACTGAAGGTGGGAGGGTCGGTTTTCTATTTGCCTAAAAATGGTCCATTGGATGACGAGTCGCTGCGTCGAACCATTAATGAGTCCCTTCGAGTATTTGTCGCGGTTCCACCAAAAATGGAGGAAATCCAGGATCGATCAATTATTGATGACTCCGTGATTGATTTCTTTTTCTGCGAGTTGATGAAGGAGGCGGAGCAAGAATTTTCAGTCGACCCATCTTTGTACCTCATCCCCACCGCGGAGGTGCCCGTCACGAATCTCTACCGTGATGAGATCCTGGCGGCGAAAACCCTGCCCTTGCGCCACTGCGCCTTCACGCCCTGCTTCCGCAGCGAGGCCGGCAGCTACGGCCGGGACACCAAGGGCATCATCCGCCAGCACCAGTTCCACAAGGTCGAGTTGGTGACCTTCGCCGCTGCCGATCAGGCCGAGGCCGAGCTGGAGCGGCTGACCTCGGACGCGGAAGCGATCCTGGAGGCGCTGGAGCTGCCCTACCGCCGGGTGCTGCTCTGCACGGGTGACATGGGCTTCAGCAGCCAGAAGACCTATGACCTGGAGGTGTGGCTGCCCTCGCAGAACACTTACCGTGAGATCAGCTCCTGCAGCTGGTTCGGCGACTTCCAGACCCGCCGCGCCAACATCCGCACGAAGGGCAAGGAGGGTAAGCCGACCTTCGCCCACACCCTGAACGGCAGCGGCCTTGCCGTGGGACGGACCTGGGTGGCGGTCCTCGAAAACTACCAGCAGCCGGATGGCAGCATCCGCGTGCCCGACGTCCTTCGGCCCTACCTGGGCGCCGAGGTGATCCGCTGATAACTGCACCCCTCCTTTGCGCCGAAGGCCTCGGTCTTCTGCGAGACAAGCATTGGAGTCTGAGGAATGTGTCCTTTTCTATCGCCCCAGGCGAGGCCTTGGGTGTGATCGGAGCAAGTGGCGCCGGCAAAACCACTTTGCTGAGCCTGGTGCTGGGCCTGCTGGAACCGACTGAGGGCCGCATCACGTTGGAGGGAGAACCCTGGTCTCCATTGTCCGAGCGGCAGCGACGGACCCGCCGCCCCCGCATGCAGGCGGTCTTCCAAGACGCTCTGGCCAGCCTGCCGCCCCACCGCACTGGCTGGGAGATCCTGCAGGAGCCCCTGGAGGTCTGGCAGCGTGGAGACGTACCCTCGCGCCGGAGGGCCGCGGCGCGCATGGCGGAGCGGGTGAAGTTCCCGGAGGTCGCTCTGGATCAGCGGCCCCAGGCCTGGTCCGGCGGATTGGCCCAGCGGTTGTGCCTGGGGCGGGCCCTCATGCTAGGGCCGGCCCTGCTGGTCCTGGATGAGCCCTTCTCGGCCCTGGACCCCACCCTGGGAGGTCACCTCCTGGCCCTGTTGCTGTCCCTGAAAGCAGAGGGCACAGCCCTGCTTCTGGTGAGCCATGATCTGCCTTCGGTGCGGGGCCTCTGCGATCAGATGCTCCTGCTGCAAGGCGGCCAAAGCCTCTGCCGGGGGCCCGTTGGACAGCTGCTGTCCAAGCCACCCCATCCGCACCTGCAGGCCCTCTGGGAGGCGACGCCACTCTTGGCCGTCGGCTCCCACTGCCAATGACTGATAGTCGATAGCTGATAGTTGATAGCCGACAGCTACTCCTCCACCGACACCTGTGCGGCGCTGGGATTGATGTAGATGCCGCCGAAGTGGCCCCAGAGGCTGCTGAAACCGGGACGCAGGCGGCCCTGCTGATCCAGGGATTGCAGCTCTGCGGAGAGCAGCTTCTGCGCCTCCGTGGTCTGCACATCCTGGATGAGGCTCCGACGGGTCTCAAAGGTGAGGGCGGGCGCGGGTTCGCGCGAGGTGATGCGGGCGACCCAAAGCTTGCCGTCCTGAGTCCAGAGCACGGGCGTCATCTGACCCACGGGGGTATCCAGCAGGGCCTTCCGGATGCCTGGGTGGGCGACGAGATCACGCAGGCCGTTGAGGGGCGCGGCAGCCTGGTCAGTGACGGGGCCCACCGCCTGCAGGCCACCGGCCTTCAGGGCCTGCTGGGCCTTGGTGACGGCGAGTTTGCGGGCTTCCTCCAGCTGATAGGCGGCGAGCACCTTGGCGCGGATCTCCTTGAAGGGCGGCACGGCTTCTGGCAGCTCCTCCTGGACGCGGAACAGCAGGTGGTGGTCCGGGAAGGGTAGGGGCTTGGAGACCTCTCCCACCTTAAGGCGGAAGACCTCGCTGAGGATCTGGGGCAGTTCTGGCAGGCCGGGCGTTTGGGCTGAAGGCTCGTTGCTGAAGGGCTGGCTGAGCTGGGCGGTACTGCCGAGGCTCTTGGCGGCGGTTGCAAGATCGCCGCCATTGGCGCGCTTGCGGATCTGCTCGAGGCGCTCCTGGGCCCGGGTGTTGAACCGACTGTCGGAGATCTCCCGGGCGAGATCGGCCTTAACGTCCTCGAACTTCTTTTCGCGGCGCCCCTCCAGCTTGATGAGGTGAACGCCGAACTGGGTGCGCACGGGCTGACTGATCTCGCCCGGCTTCAGGGTCGCGGCCGCATCCGAGAAGGGTTTGACCATCTTGGAGGCGTTGAACCAGCCCAGGTCACCGCCGTTGCCCTTGGCGCTGGGGTCTTCGCTGAGCTCCTCGGCGGCCTTGGCGAAGTCCTGACCCTTCACCAGGCGCTCGCGAAGCAGCTGGGCCTTGGCCGTGGCTTCCTGCATCTGGGCGTCACCTTCGGCCTTGAACAGGATGTGCCGGGCCTTGAATTCGGTGGTGTCCCCCTTGCGGGCCTCGAAGGCGGCCTTGAGGGCGGCCTCGTCCACCTGGATGTCCTTGCCGAGGGCGGCCCGATCTACGGTCACGAACTGGATGATCCGTCGGGGCGGCTGGAGGAAGCGCTCCCCTCCGGCCCGGTAGAAGGCTTCGAGGGTGGCGTCTCCGGGGTCGGCGACCGTGTTGGGGTCCACCACCAGGGCGGCCTGCTGGAAGGCGACCTTCTCATTGCGCAGGCGGTTCTCCTGGGTGATCCAGGCCTCATCCACGGGAACCTGCAAGGCGGCCTGCTGGACCAGCTTGGTCCGCAGCAGCTCGGACCGGATGCCCCGCTCCTGCATGGCCGGGTTGAAGCCGGTCTCCTGGAAGATCTGCTTCAGTTCGGTGTTGGACTTCAGGTTGCCGTTGGCATCGAGCAGCGTGGGGTACTGGCGCAGGAAGGCCCGGAGACGGGCACCCACTTCCTCATCGGTCACCACCACAAGGTGCCGCTCGGCCAGCTCCTCCATGAGCTTCTGGTTCATGAGATCCCGCAGGGCCTGGGACTGGATGAAGGGCTTGAGGGTCTCCGGGCTGGCCTGCTTGCCGTAGCGCTGGTAGAGCTCCTGCATGTGCTCGGCCAGTTCCCGCATCAGCACCTCGTGTCCGTAGACCCGAGCCACCACGGTATCTGCAGAGACCGCCCCGCCGGTTGGCGCCAGATAGGCCACGAGTCCCAAAAGGACGATGATCATGACCGCGGCCATGGGCGTGCGGTTGGATTTGAAGACCTGGCGGAAAGAACGAAGCATGCGGAGCTCCAGGGTACGGACCTCCCAGATTAACGCGGGAACCCGGTTCGATTACACTGGAATGCTGGAGAGGTTGAATGGCCGTCTTGTCCGTGCTCACCTGGGGGGATCCTCGCCTCAAGAAGAACAGTGAGGATGTTGGGGAATGGACTCCGGAGCTGGAACGGCTTGTGGCGGACCTGTTCGAGACCGCCTTGGACGAGGAAGGTGTTGGTCTCGCGGCGCCTCAGGTCGGAGTGAACCTCAACCTGGCGGTGATTGATTGTTCCTGCGGCGAGGATCCCGAGCAGCAGATCATCCTCATCAATCCTGAGATCAGGAAGGAGGAAGGCTCCCAGGTGGGACCCGAGGGCTGCCTGTCCATTCCCGGGATCCGCGAAGAGTTGGAGCGCCCCCAGAAGGTGACCGTCCGCACCCGGACCAGGGACGGCGCCTGGCAGGAGCTGTCCGGCGAAGACCTGCTCGCCCGGGCCTTCTGCCATGAGATCGATCACCTGCGTGGGCGGCTCTTCGTGGAGTACTTCGGGCCTGTGAAGCGCCAGTTCCTCCAGAAGAAGTACCTGAAGCAGGCCCGGGGATGACCCGGATCGCCTTCCTCGGCACCCCCAGCGTGGCCGTCCCGGCCCTGAAGGCGCTGGCGGAGGAAGGGATCGTGGCTGCCTTCTGCAATCCGGATCGGCCCGCGGGCCGTGGCCGGCACCTGGAAGCCCCGCCCGTGAAAGTGGCGGCCCAGGACTGTGGGCTCGCCATCCACCAGCCGCAGAGCTGGAGGTCTCCCGAGACCCGGGCGTTGTGGGAGAGTCTGAAGATCGACCTGGCGGTGGTGGTCGCCTACGGCCACATCCTGCCCCATTGGATGCTGGATTCCTGCCCCAGTGGTGTCTGGAACCTCCACTTCTCCCTGCTGCCCCGCTGGCGCGGCGCCGCCCCCGTAAACCATGCCCTGCTGGCCGGGGATGAGGAGACTGGCGTCAGCCTCATGCGACTCACGGAGGGGCTCGACGAGGGCCCCGTGCTGGCCCAGAGTCACCGGGCCATCGGCCTGGACACCACCGCTGAAGGGCTGCTGGCCAAGCTGGCGATGGACGCCGCCGAACTGCTCATGGATCAGCTCCCCATGCTGCTTTGCGGCTGCGCCCGACCGGTGGAGCAGCAGCATGAGCTGGCCACCCATGCTCCGAAGCTGCGCAAGGACATGGGCCACCTTGACTGGCGCCTTCCCGCGGCCGACTTGCACCGGCAGGTGCGGGCCCTGTGGCCCTGGCCCGGATCCGAGCTGCAGGTGGAGGGCCAGGTGCTTAAGGTCTGCGGGGTGGGAGCGCTCCGCGCCTGCTACCGAGAGCCCGGCCAGCTGCACTGGAGCAAGGAGGGCACCTGGCTCACCACATCTGACGGGGCCCTCGAACTCACCCAGCTCCAGCGCCCCGGGAAGCCCGTCCAGCCTGCGCTCCAGGCCCTTCAGCCCTGGGGGGCGAGCGGGAGCCTCGCGCTCGGATGATCGAAAGACAGGGACAGAATTAACAAGATTCAAAAGCGCAATAACAACGCCTTAATCCTGTTAATCCTGTCCTGGTTTTTTTTTGCGACGCTATGCCAGCCGCGCCGCCACGTCCCGGTACTCGGGATCCATCTCATGGACAGCCTTGAATTCCTCGGCGGCCAAGCCGGTGTGGCCCTGCTGGAGGTAGATGTCGGCCAGGTCGTACCGGAGGCCGATGCTGTCTTCGGGTGGGAAACCGGGGGCCAGGATGCCCTGCCGCAGCCATTCCACGGCCGCGGCGAGCTCGCCCCGGGCCTGCTCGCAGATGCTGAGCATGGAGCAGCACTCCAGGGTGCGTTCGGGATCGCCCATGGCGACCTTGAATTCCTCGATGGCGGGATCGATGAGCATCATCTCCTTGTAGGCGATGCCCAGGTTGTAGTGCGTGTCGTAGTCATCACTCTTGACCTGCTTCTCAACACCCTCGCGGAAGGCGCTGAACAGCTCGTCCACGCTCTGGATCTTCTCCACCACATGGGTGGCGTCGTGCATCTCCTCGCCTTCTCCGGTGTCCATAAGGGCCGTGCCCAGGACGTCCGTGAGGTCGAAGAAAGAGTTGGCGAAGTCGCTCTCCTCGTGGGTGCCGGCCTTGGCGGTGAGCCCCAGCCTCTGGAGGGAGGTTGCCGCGCGCTCGAGTCGGAGCTCCAGTTCTGGATTTCCCGGGAATTGCTTGAGAGCGGCCTCGATCTCGATCTTGGCCTCCTCGGGGCTGCCGTAGTCGAGCTGGAAGTCGATATCACCGAGCAGGTTTGCCAGTTCCTCGGCGCCGGGCCCCACCGCAGGCGAGGGTGCCGGGACCTTGGTGACTGGCGCGGGTTCCACCTCGGGGAGGGCTGCCAAGGCCTCGATGACCTCCGGCTCCCGCTGGTGAGTGGGTAGGGGCGGTAGCGGCGCAGTGGGGGCAGAGGGGGAAGCGGGTGGCTCCGCGGGAGTGAAGTCTGAAAGCGTCGCATCCATCCAACTCAGGTCGGACGCGCCCAGGGCGAAGGGCTCCAGGTGAGCCGGGGTGGGCTCTGTAGGCAGTGCCGGCGGTGCGAAGGGATCCGGTGGAAGGGATTCCAGATCGGGCAGCAGCGGTAGGCCGTCCCCCAGAGCGATGGGCTTGGCCACCGGGGGGGGCGGGACCTGAGGGGGTGGGAGCGGCTCAAAGCCGGGAAGGTCGAGCCTGATCGGCAGATCCATGTCGCTGGGCAGGACTTCGGAAGGGGCCGAGGCAGGGGGAGCTGGCGCGGGGGTAGGAGATCCGACGGGCAGCCTGGGCGCAACGGGCGGAAGAGCGCCCGGTTCAGGCAGGCCGAAGGTGCGGCGATGGATGCGGGTGGAGCCCGGGAAGAGCTGTTCCGCCAGATCCAGGAGGTGGGTGGCTTCGCGCTTCTTTCCGATCTGCGCGAGGGTCTGGGCGCTCTGCACGTACTGCATCTGGACCTGGGTCAGGCGCCCCGTGGTGCGATGGACGGTGACAATGGCCTCGATGATGGTCAGGTCGGCGGGATCCAGTTCCAGGGCCTTCTTATAGGTTTCGATGGCCCGCTCGGGACTGCCGCCGCGCAGGAAAGCCTCGGCTTCGCGAGAGAACTGGTCGATGCGCAGGCGCCGGACCGGATCCACTTCCGTCTCACCGCTATGACGGGTGGTTTCCTGGAAGGCCGGGTGTGCGAACCCTGCTGGTTCCGGTGAGGAGAAGCCGAAAGAGGCTGGTGCCGCGGCGCCCGGTACGACGCCCAGACCCTGGAGCTGTCCGCCCAGCTGGCCGATGAGCGCCTGATCATTGTTCTGGTAGGCCATGCCGTAGGCGCTCTGGAGGGCTTGGACCTGGTCCGTGCGGTTGCCGCTCTGGTGGGCGATTTCCGCGAGGAGGATCCAGCCCTCGATGCCGATATTCCCCTGGAGGGCGTTTCGGAGACTGCGGCCGATGACATCGCCGGAACCGCGGCGAGCCAGTTCCCGGGCGATGGGCGCGAACAGCCGGAGGCCTTCTTCGCCCCGGTCCGCGCTCACGAGATTCCGCAGAGCCTTTTCGCAGAGGGGCAGGGACTTCTCCGGCAGCTGGGCGATCTCCGCCAGGGATTCGAGGGCCCGGTCAGGGTGGCCGCTGCGTAGCTCGATCTCGGCCAGTGCCTCCAGCAGCTCGGTATTGCGGGGATTGATGGTGAGGCCTTCCCGCAGATGCTGGGCGGCGGTGATGTAATCCCCCTGGATCACACCCAGGCGGCTCTGGGTCAGAAAGACCTGGGGCGTGGAGATCATCGACTTGGCGCGCTCCAGGATCTGGTTGGCTTCGCCGTGCATCTGCTCCATGGCCAGGGATTCGGCCACCTCAAGGTAGATGCCCGCGGCGCGCTCCTTCATGCCCTCCTTGTTGTAGAGGTCCGCCAGCTTGACCTTCATCTTCAGGTTCTTGGGGTCCAGGTCGACGACCTTGTTGAACTCCTCCAGGGCCCGCTTGATGAGGCCCTTCTTCTGGAAGTGCTCGGCCACCTGCAGGTGCACCCGCACTGAGTCGACGGGTCGATTCATCTGGCGGTAGAGGTCCGCCAGGCGCTGGGCCGCATCGATGTCCTCTGGGGCATTGCGGACCACCTTCTGGAAGATGGCCGCGGCGCGGGCATGGAACCCATCCCGCTCGTAGGCACTGCCGAGCCGCTTGTGGATCTCGACGCCCTCTTTCACCCGGCCGATCTGGACCGAGAGATCGCCGATCTGGTTCAGGGTGCCGTAGTCCTTGGGATTCTCCTCGACGAGTTTCTGGAACTCGTCGATGGCCCGCTCCACCTTTCCCGCCGTCAGCAGCCGGTTGGCTTCCTTCTGGATTTTGCTGCGATCAATGGCCATTAAGGTGCCTCGGGGTGTCTGCCTGGTAGTTCGGAAAGTGTAGGCGGGGCGGGCCGCTGTGAACTAGCGAAAATGTCCGCTGGTGAAGCTGTGGGGGAGCAGGTTTTCCAGGTGGTGGAGCTGGCGGGCCTGGCGGTTCGCCAGCAGCACCGGCAACTCCCTCGCGAACTCGATGAGGGCCTGGCGACAGGCGCCACAGGGCGGCGTCAGTTCCGCCACGTCGGTGACCACCACCGCCGCCACCAGATCGCCGGGCCGGAGACCCGCAGCCACCGCGGCACTCAGGGCTCCCCGTTCGGCACAGAGGCACACGGGGTAGGCGGCGTTCTCCACGTTGCAGCCGCCGAACACAGTCCCGGCAGTGGTCAGCAGGGCAGCACCCACCTGGAACTGGGAATAGGGCGCGTGGGCGTGCTCACGGGCCTGCCAGGCCGCATCCAGAAGGGGGGTCCAGGCCGGGGATTGCGGATCGTCGAACACCAGAGCCTCCGGTGGCTTTCAGCTTACCGGAGCTTCGGAAGCATGGGGCCTTCCACTGTCCCGAGTGCCTGGGATAGCGCCAGGGCGCGCCAGCAGGCGGTGTGCCCATGCACCTCGCGGATGCCTTCAGCTCCTTGCAATTCCAGGCTGATGTCGCGCTTCTGGAGTCTTGCCTGCAGCACCGCGCCGGACAGGCGCTCCAGCTCCCGCTCGAAGGGACGCCCGGGGCCCCAGGCCGAGAGATCCAGGCGGAGGTGCAGGCCCATGGGGCGCTCCTCGTCGAAGGTGCGCACCCAGGGCTGGCTGCGCTGCGCCGTGCGCTTCCAGTGAACCCGGCTTGGCGCGTCGCCCAGTCTCAGGGGTCTGGCACCCTCAGGGCTGCTGGTGCCCTCCTGGGGCAGGGTGCGCTGGCCCTCGCCCTGCCAGTTTGTGGGCTGGGCCGGTGGGGTGCGGGGATGGGGCAGCACTAGGGCCGCGTGATCCAGCTCCACGAAGCGGGATTTTTCAAGCAGCCCGAAGGGGAAGCGGGTGCGGAACTCCAGGGTCCGGAAGCGGCTCCAGCCCCGATGCCCGGCCCTGGTCTGCAGCACCACCAGGGTTTCGCCCGTGCGGCTGGCAGCCCCGAGGAAGGCGGGTTCCACTTGGCCGTCATCCATCTGCAGGTGCACCTCGAGGCCCCGGATGCGGCCCCGTCCAGGATCCCGGAGGCGCAGCCGGACGCCGCCCCGGACCCGGGCGAAGAGGTTGCCTTCCTCCAGGCTCAGGACCTGAAGCCCCTGCAAGGCCCGGCGGCTGAGGATCCCCGAGACCAGGAAGAGGCCCAGCATCAGGGAGAACACCAGGTAGAACAGGTTGTTCCCGGTGTTGACCGAAAAGACACCCACCCCCAGCAGGGCCAGCAGGTACTGCAGCCCGAGCCCCGTCAGGGACAGGCGCAGGCGACGGTCGTTCCAGAGCCTCACGCTGCGCCTCCTGCGCCGCACCCTTCGGGCTTCAGCTTCGCCAAAGTGGCACTTCGCTCCTGCTTCGTGCTCATGCCTCCAGCCTAACGCCGGTCCTTCGTCTGGGCGGGCCCGACCCCGGATCCACTTTCGCTGAGGTCCATGCAAGATCCACCTGGAGGTGCCAGCTGCGTCATGATGGTCCCGACCTTGTGGGTCGCGGGGGAGGCTCCAGGGGAGCCTTCGGAGCGGGGCCCCACAGAGAGGGAATCACACACATGTTCACCGGACTCATCAGACACCTCGGCACCCTGGAATCCCGGGCCTCCCGGCCCGACGGGGCGAGGCTGCGCATCGGGGCCCCGGTGGACCTGCTGGCCCGGGCCGAGCTGGGCGCCAGCATCGCCGTGAACGGCGCCTGCCTCACCAGCGTGGCCATGGATGGGCGTGCCTGGGAGGCGGACCTCAGCGAGGAGACCCTGGCGAAGACCACACTGGGCCGGCTGCCGCTGGGAGCGAGGCTGCACCTGGAAGCTGCTCTGCGTGTCGGCGATCCCCTGGATGGGCATCTGGTGGCGGGCCATGTGGACGGCATCGGACAGCTGGTATCGCGTCCGCAGAGGCAGGGCGGCGTGGACGAAGGCATCTGGCGCTTCAGCATGCCCGTGGACCTGGCGCCCATGACTGCGCCCAAAGGTTCCCTCGCGGTGGACGGCATCTCCCTCACGGTGGTGGACTGCGGCAGCGACTGGTTCACCGTGGCCCTCATCCCCGAGACCGTGATGCGCACAGGGTTGAACGCCATGCGCCCCGGCGACCCCGTGAACCTCGAAGCCGATCCCATCGGCCGCTTCGTCGCCCGGGCCTTGGCCCTGCGCGGCACCGACGAGAAGCTGGCCAGATTCGCCCAGGGTGGGTGGAAGGGCTGATTTGACAGTACGACCAAATCCCAGACCGGGAGGGGACCGGACTTCCTGAAAATTGACCCAAATTACCCCTTCTAGGGTCTACTTCATTCCTTTTCCGGGAACCAGGAGGCGCCTCTGCCCACAATAGGGCCGTTGCAGTTCCTATCCACCCAGCTCCCATTCCTCTAAGGAGGCATTCATGCTCGTTCGAGAATTGATGACACTGAAACCCATCGTCGTCACGCCGGGAATGACCGTGCCCGACGCCCTGACCCTTATCCGCGGCCGCAAAATCCAGCATTTGCCGGTGGTGGATGAGAAGGGGAAGCTTGTCGGCATTGTTACGGAGCAGGACCTCCTCCATGCTTCGGCTTCTTCGGTGACCACCTTGAGCGTCTGGGAACTCCCGAGTCTGCTGGCCAAGATCACCGTGAACATGGTGATGGTCAAGGATGTGGCGACGGTGAATGAGAACACGCCGGTCGAAGAAGCGGCCCGCATCATGGCGGACAAGGGAATCGGCTGTCTGCCCGTGGTTGGAGATGACGCTGCGATGACGGGTCTCGTCACCAAGAGTGACCTGTTCCGCGCCTTCATGGAGCTCCTGGGCGGCCGTCGGCATGGCGTCCGCATCTGGGCCCAGACGCCGGATACCAAGGGGACCATTGCCAAGATCACGGGAGCCATCGCAGCTGTCTCCGGCAATATCGTGGGGCTGGGCTTCAACGAGATTCATGATGTCAAGGGCTCCCGCTGGGAGATCACCCTCAAGGTCCAGGATGTTCCAGCGGGAAAACTGGCCGAGGCCATCAAGCCCTTCGTGATCGACGTCAAGGACGTTCGCGAAAGCTGATACTGTCCAGCCGCCGGCATCCATCTACCGTCACCCACTGGTTGGAGCTACAGCAGGACGGGCTACTCCCGCGCGCCCTTGCGGATGCGGTCCATCTCGCGCTTCTGCTCGCGCTCCTTCAGGGCATCGCGCTTGTCGCTGTGGGCCTTGCCCTCGGCCAGGGCCACCTTCACCTTGATCATGCCCTTGGCGTTCAGGTAAATGGCCAGGGGGATGATGGTGAGGCCCTTGCGCACCACCTTGGCGATCATCTTGGTGATCTCGGCCTTGTGCAGCAGCAGCTTGCGGGGCCGCAGGGGATCGTGGTTGGCGTAGGTGCCGAACTCGTAGGGTGAGATGTGGGCCTGCTTGAGCCACAGCTCGCCGCTGGCGACGTCCACATAGGCGTCCTGCAACTGCCCCAGCCCGGCCCGCAGGGCCTTCACCTCCGTACCCTGCAGGGCGATCCCAGCCTCCCAGGTCTCCAGGACGTGGTAGTTGTGGAAGGCCTTGCGGTTGCGGACGAGATCTTCACCCATGGGACCAGTGTAGCGTCCCGGTAGACTCATCCTTTTGGGACATCCCGATGCTGCAGAAGCTCCTCGCCCCGATCGTCGCCTGGATGGTGGCCCTGATGGCCGCCATGGGACCCCTGGGTGTGATGCTGCTCATGGCCATCGAGAGCGCCTGCATCCCACTCCCGAGCGAAGTGATCATGCCCTTCGCTGGCTATCTCGCCTACAGGGGCCAGCTCACCTTCTTCGGTCTGGGCGCGGGTCATCCCGTAGCCCAGATCTGGATTGCGGGCGTCTTCGGTGCGCTCGGCTGCAACCTGGGCAGCATCCCGGCCTACGAGGTGGGCGCCTGGGGTGGACGGCGGGCAGTGGAAAAGGTCGGGCGCTACATCTGGCTCCACACGGGCCACCTGGATCAGGCCCACCGGTTCTTTGAGCGCTTCGGCACCTGGGCCATCTTCATCGGCCGCTTGCTGCCCGTGGTGCGCACCTTCATCGCGTTGCCTGCAGGCATCGCGAAAATGGATCGCACCCGCTTCCACCTCTACACTTTCACGGGCAGCCTGCCTTGGTGCCTGACCCTCGCCTGGATCGGCTACAAGCTCGGCGAGAAGTGGGACACCCTCGGTACCTACTTCCATAAGCTCGATGCCGTCATCGGCGTCCTCCTCCTGGCTGGCGTGGCCTGGTTTGTGTACGACCACTTCAGGAATCGGGCGAAAGGCTAACCCGCGAACCGATCCGTCGCCGCCACCAGGGCCCGGGAGATGCCTGCATCGTAGGCGCTGTGGCCGGCGTCGGGGACGATGACGAGGTCGGCCTCGGGCCAGGTTTTGGAGAGGGCCCAGGCGCTTTCGATGGGGCAGACCATGTCGTAGCGGCCCTGGATGATGGCCCCGGGTATGCCCCTCAGCCGGTGCGCCTCGCGCAGCAGCTGGGCCTCGTCCATCCAGCCCTTGTTCAGGAAGTAGTGGCACTCGATGCGGGCAAAGGCCAGCGTCGTAGCCACGTCGCCGTAGGAGGCGATGAAGTCGGGATCGGGGATGAGCTTGCTGGTGGCGCCTTCCCAGATGCTCCAGGCCTGGGCGGCGGGCAGGTTCACGGCCGGATCCTCGCTCAGCAGGCGCTTGGCGTAGGCCTGGAGGAAGTCGCCGCGCTCGGCCTCGGGGATGGCATCACGGTAGGGCTCCCAGGCATCCGGGAAGATGCGGCTGGCGCCCTCCTGGTAGAGCCAGTCCACCTCGCGCTGGCGCAGCAGGAAGATGCCCCGGAGGATCAGACCGGTCACCCGCTCCGGATGCTTTTCCGCATAGGCCAAGCCCAGCGTGGCGCCCCAGGAACCACCGAAGACCAGCCAGCGCTTGACGCCCAGGTGTCCGCGGATGCGCTCGACATCGGCCACTAGGTCCCAGGTGCTGTTCTCGCGCACCTCGGCGTAGGGCGTGCTCTGCCCGCAGCCGCGCTGGTCGAAGAGAATGATGCGGTATCGCTCGGGATCGAAGTAGCGCCGGTGCTTGGCGCTGGTGCCGCCGCCGGGCCCGCCGTGGAGGAAGATCACCGGCTTGCCGTTCGGGTTGCCGCTCTCCTCTACATGCAGCTCATGCAGGCTCGACACTTTCAGGCGGTGGACCTTGTAGGGCTCAAGGGCCGGATAGAGCCAGCTGACAGGATCCTTGCGCAGGGACATGATCGCTCCTATACGAAGAACAACGCCGCGGCGCCCGCCAGGGCCAGCAGGGTGCCGAGGACCGCATGGCCGCCCACCTTCTCCTTGAAGACAAAGTGGGACACGGGCAGCAGGATGATGGGCGAGAGGGACATCAGCGTGGCCGCAACGCCCATGGGGGCCTTGGCGATGGCGACGAGCGATAGCACCACGCCCAGCACTGGACCGGTCACAGCACCGAGGCCGATGAAGGCTGTGGCCCTGCCATCGCGCAGGGAGCCCAGAGTGCTCCGCAGGCGACCTGTGACGCCAAAGTAGAGCAACAGGGCGACTGCGCCCGCCGTGACTCGGATGAGGTTCGCCGAGATGGGTGGGAAGTCCCCAGCTAGACCGAACTTGCTGAAGACCAGACCCACGGACTGGCCGAGGGCACCGCCGACGCCCAGCAGGATGCCGCGCCAGAGATGAGGATGATCCTCGTGTTCGCCGCCGCCCCAGACGACCCAGGCTATACCGCCGAGGGTGACGACCATGGCCAGGACTTTGGGCAAACTCAGGTTCTGCCCGAGGAAGAGCCAGGCCAGCAAAGCACTGAAGATGGGCGAGAGGGTCATCAACAGCATGGCGAGCCGCGCGCCGATGAGGACGAAGGCCTCGAAAAGCACCGCATCCCCCAGGGCGAAGCCGATGAAGCCCGATACGCCCAGCCAGCCCAGTCGGGCGCTGCCTGCCTGCAGGGGGAAGAGGCTGCCGTAGACCACGAGATGCACCAGGACCAACGTCACCCAGGCCATGAGCAGGCGCCCCAGGTTCACCGAAGCCGAGCCCACTCGACGCCCCGCCACCGTGAAACACACGGAGTTCAGCGACCAGCAGAGGGAGGTGAGGAGCGCAGCGCTTTCGCCAAGGTAGGTCATACGAACATCCCGAGAATCCCGTTGCTCATGAGCATTCCGCGAGCGCTGAGACTCACGCGGCCATCCCGCCAGACCGTGAGCCCCTCCTTGGCAAGTGCCAGGAGGCGGGCTTCCCAGGCATCGCACAATGGCCTCAGGTTGAGGGCTTCGGCGTGCATCTGGAGCGCGTTCCAATCAACGCCGCGGTGGAGCCGCAGGCCCAGCAGGGGGATTTCCGCAAGGACCTCAGCGGCATCCAATACCTGGAGATCCAGCCCCCCGCGTCCTTCGATCCAGGCTGTGATGATCCCGGTTTCAGTCCAGCGCCAATCGCCGAGCTGCGAGGCCGCGCTGGGCCCTAGGCCCAGGTACGGCCGGCGCTCCCAGTAGCGGGTGTTGTGGATCGATTCTGCGCCAGGCGCGGCATAGTTGCTGATCTCGTAAGGCGCAAGTCCCAACTTAGGGAGTTCAATCTGGAGGGCCTCGAAGACGTCGGCCACCTCGTCCTCGGAAGGAAGGGCCAACCGTCCGGCGTCGACCTCGGCCCGCATGGGGCAGGCCTTGTCCAGGTCCAGCAGATAGATGCTCAGGTGCTCGAGGCCGGTGGCGACCAGGGTGCGGGCATCCTCGATCACCTTGGACAGTGACTGTCCAGGAATACCCACCATGAGGTCGGCACTGCGTCGATGGAATCCAGCCCGCCTCGCCAGTTCGAGAGATTCCAGGGCCTGCTCGGATCCATGAATGCGGCCCAAGCGCACCAACAGACCATCGTCCAGGGCCTGCACGCCGAGGCTGATGCGGTCCCAGCCCAGGTCGCGGGCCTGCTGGAGCCAAGCCAAGTCCACGGTGCCGGGATTGGCTTCGAGGGTGGCCTCGGTCAGGGGCGACAGGTCGAAGGCTGTACGAACCGCGGTCGAGAGCGCTGTCAGTTCTGCCTGGGACAGCAGCGAAGGCGTCCCGCCACCGAGGTAGAGCGTATCCACGGGGGGCCGACCCAGAGCGGCGCCCCATTCGGCGATATCGACGATCAGTCGCTGGACGGTGTCCGGTTGGAGGCTGCGATCCCGGGTGGTAGTGAAGGAACAATAGGTGCAGCGATCCACACAGAAGGGCACATGAAGGTAGAGGCCCAGGGCCTCCGCCTGAGCTGCCTGCCGGATCGATGGCAGCCGCTGCTGGAGCTCAGGGTTCAACCATCACCTGCTTCATGGCCGCCCGCAGGGCTTTCACCTCCAGCGGAAACCGCCAGGGGGGCTGAAGGGGGTCCGCAGCCTGTTCCAAGGCCTGGTAGCGTTGCTGCAGCAGCCTTTGGTGATCGAGCCCCAGGGCCTTGTCGGTGCCCAGATGGTGTTCAAGCAACTCCAGATTCTGGCGGAGTCGCAAGGCCTGGGGGTGGTACAGGAAGACGTTCAGGAGCAGGTGGCCTAGGACCAGGCCCACCAGGAGAAAGCCCCCGATCAGCGGGACATGCAGCCCAGAACGATGGCCAATGGCCAACCACCAGCCCAGGAACCCCAGGAGCACTACGGTCAGGACCGGGGCCACGGGCATTGCCCACAGACCGTGGCCCCAGAGGCAGTCACTGATCAGGGAATCGGCCACGGCTTCGAGGGTCCGGCGGTCTCCTTGGCTGCGGGCTTTCGCCAAGTGCTCATCCAGGGCTCCCCAGGCCTGCTGCTGGATGGGACTGAGGGTGACCTGGCGATGGCCACCCAGGCCAGCGCTCTGGCGGACCACCTCGGGGCGGCTAGCCTTGCCGGGCTCCACAGCCGGGGGTGGGGGAGCGTCCAGAACCTCCGCGTCCGCCGGCGGCGGCGTGTTGGTGATATGGGTCTGCCCAGCCGCATCCCGCCAGTAGTAGGTGTGCGGCTGCGCGTGCCCCAGGAGGACCAGGACCAGCAGGCCAGCGATGACCGTCACCGGAAGGCCTCAGAACTGAGCATCGAGCGCCTCGCACCAGAAGTGGTAGACCATCTGATGGATCTCCTGGATGCGCGCGGTGACTGTGGAGGGCACGACCAGCGCATCGTCCATGAGGCTCGCGAGCCGGCCGCCGTCCCGTCCCAGCAGGCCCAGAGTGCGGACGCCCAGTTCCCGGGCGGAGGCCACGGCGCGGATCACGTTGGGGCTGTTTCCGCTGGTGCTGATGCCGATGAGCAGATCCCCCGGGCGGCCCAGGGCCTCCACCTGCCGGGAGAAGACCTGGTCGAATCCGTAGTCATTGCCAATGGCCGTGAGGGCGGAGGTGTCCGTGGTGAGCGCAATGCCTGCCAGGGCCCGCCGTTCCTTTACATAGCGTCCACTGAGTTCGGCGGCCAGATGCTGGGCGTCCGCGGCGCTCCCGCCATTGCCGCAGACCAGGATCCGTCCGCCCCTCCGGAGTCGCTCGGCCATGTCGTCCGCTTGGGCGAGGAGATGGTCCATCTCTTGTTCGAAGAAGGCCTGCTTCAGCTGGATGGAGGCCTGGACGTGCTGGAGGAGCTGCTGCTTCATGGCAGCGATTGTGACAGGAATTTCAGCCCAAACCTTCGGGGGCGCTGGCAGACTGCGGGAGGCCCTACCATCGACAAGGTCTGGATCCCATGGATTGGATTGCCCTCCAGCATACGCTGTTATCCCATCTCCCCGTGGCCACTGGCCTGCTGCTCCCATGGGCGCTGCTGGCGGCCCAACGGCGAGGGCGCGGCATCCGCCCCTGGTGGACGGTGGCGCGGTACCTGGGCTGGGCCGGGATCCTCGGCACTGTGGGTGCCTGCTTGAGTGGATTCGCCTCGGGGCGGCACGCGGCCCTCATTCCGCCCCACCGGCTGCTGCCAGTGGTGTTCTCCGGCTCGGGGCCGGACGGGCTGCTGTTCCGGCATGCCCTGCTGGGTATTGCCTCTCTGCTCGTGGGGGCCGCCGCTCTGTGGGGCATGAACCGTCCCCGCAAGGACCATGAGAGCCTCGGAATCCTGGCCCTAGTGTAGTCCGCCAAAAATACAGGTAACTATTATTCAACATGCCGCACCTGATACTGAGGGGCGACATGGCACATGCTGGGCGAGTAGAACTCACCGAAAATCAGAGGACGCGCCTGGAGGAGATGGCGCGGAGCAGG
>CAIYNT010000212.1 GCA_903927605.1 uncultured Holophagaceae bacterium | reverse complement strand
CACCCCCGAAATCATCGGTTCAGGTGGTGGACACTTCTTGTCACATCCGAAGAAAATCGATGCAACGCCTATACTTTGGGGAGGCCCGACACCTGGCTCTCAGGCTGAGGGTCGCCGATAATCAGGTCCTCTTTTTCTGCAGAGTGCAGGGCCTGAATTCTCCGCCACCCCATGCATTCGATCACTATGCTGATGATGTGAGCACGCGAGCCCATGATTCTTCCCTCCCCGCCGAGGCGCTGGCCCGGCAGGCCCGCCTGCAGGCCGTGCTTCAAGGGATGGAGGGAAAGGGCCCCAGTCGGGAAGCTGCATGCCTGCAGGCGCTTCGGGCCGTGGTAGCAGGTCGGTTACCCCCTGATCTAAATGCCAGGATCGAGCCAGTTGTGGCCGAGGGTCTCGTCGAGGAGGCCGGTGAGTTGTGCCGCAGCCTTCGTCGCGAGGCAGTGGACAAGACTCTGGTGGAGACCCTCATCTCCCGCCTGGCGCCCATGGTCGCTAAGGCCCAACAGCAACGACTGGCCCGCTGGCAGCTGGATACGCGGCGTGTGCTCATCCGGTTCTGCTACATAAAAGAAAGTGGTGCGCTCGGCTTCGATGACAGAGAACTCCACGTAATCTTTCTTCAGGCGTTTCAACTCGAAGGACTGCGTCTTCTCCTGGACCTCGGCAAGCGACCCCGCCCGTTGTTGAGTGCGGGCTTGCCCCTCCCAGCGGGCGTAGGCGGCTTGGCGGAGTTCATGGATGCGGTACTGAGGGAAGAACCCGGGGAGGGACCCGCGGTGTTGATGGCACGATTGAACCAGCGCCTGCCCGAAGGCCTGCGCCTCCACCAATGGATGGCTCTGCCTGGATACGCCTCCCAGGTGAGTGATCTGGCCATCCAGTCCCGCTGGTGCTGGGAGGTTCCTCAGGAGCTCAGGTTGCGTGTGCGTGACGAAGTCTCCTCCTTTCTTGAGGCTCGTCATTGGCCTTGGGACCGAGGGACTGCCCATCCGGATGGGCCCTTGGACCTCCGCCTCCTCATACCAGAGATGCATTGGGAAGATCCTGTCCTCTGTTTTTCTACGAGCATGGGTAATCATCAGGCGACCAACCCGCTCAAGATGCTGGGAGTCATCCTTGGAGTCGAGGCCCAGAGCATCACGGGACTGCTCCGCATCGCTGTGGATCTGAAGCCTGATCCGCGACTCGGGCAGGCCGAACGTTTCCAGCCCAAGCTGAAGAACATGTATGAGGATGCGGTGCTGCTGAGCGGCGGGTCAAACATCGTTTTGGTCGATGAGGATGACGACGAACCCATCAGGTTAGGCTGAGACATCCTTGCTGATGGACAGCAGCAGCCCGAGACAAATCAGGCTGGTGATGAGGCTGTTGGGTCCGAAGGAGATGAAAGGCAGCGGGATGCCCTTGTTCGGCGCCAGAGAGAGAACCACGCTCATGTTCATCAGGGCCTGCACCACGATGAGCAGCATGAACCCCATGGCGCAGAGCTTGAGGTAGCCATCGCCGACGCGGCGGGCGATCCGGTAGCCGCGCCAGAGGATGGCCACGAACAGCGCCAGGATGGCCACGGTCCCGATCAGGCCGGCCTCCTCGGCGATGACCGCGTAGATGAAATCTGTATGGGCCTCCGGCAGGTAGAACAGCTTCTGCTTGCCGCCGCCCAGCCCCACTCCCATGAACCCGCCGTTGCCCACGGCCACGAGACTCTGAAGGGCCTGGTGCCCCTTCCCGAGGGGATCGGCTTCGGGATTGAGGAAGCTGGTCACCCGGGCCAGGCGGTAGGGCGAGAGGACCACGAAGGCCGTTCCCAGAGCGCCGAGCACCGGGATGGCCACCGCGAAAATCCATTTCGGAGCCCCCCCCAGGAAGACCACCATCAGGGCCACGAAGACGATGAGGAAAGTCGTCCCGAAATCCGGTTCACGGAGGATGAGCGCCAGAGGCACCAGGAGGACGCCAGCGAGGCCGAGCAGCTTGGGCAGCGCATCCCGGTGGTTCGTCCAGGCCTCCTTGTTCCGAACCATCCAGGAGGCCGCAAGCAGCACGGAGAGTGGCTTGAAGAGTTCCGAGGGCTGGAGACTCCCCATGGGGCCAAGGCGGATCCAACGGTGGGCTCCGTTCACCTTCGGGCCGAAGAAGAGGACCGCCAGCAGCAAGCCGACCAGGATGAAGTAGGCCACCATGATGGGGCGTGGGTGGTCCTGGAGGGTGGCGAGATCGACCTGCGAGAGCGCCAGCATGATGGCGATGCCGATGCCACCGCCCAGGAGCTGTCGCGTCAGGAAGGCCGTGGCGGCGGCGTGGTTCTGTGAGGCCTTGATAGCGGAGGCGGAATAAATCCAGACCATTCCCACGGCCACCAGGGCCAGCGCGAAGAGCACCAGCCAGCGGTCGACGGGTCGGCGGACGTCGGGGGCCATGTCAGAGGGCCAAATCCTGACGTGCAGCGGCTTCGAGATCCCTCAAGGCCTCGTCCACCCACCTGGCTTCCTGGGCCTCTACCATGAGCCGCAGCTTGGGCTCGGTACCGGACCAGCGCACCACTTGGCGAACACCAAGGCCCCAGCGGGTGTCGATGGCGGCCATTGCAGAAAGGAGCTCTCCACAGGCATCAACGGCCTTGCGATCCCTCGCCATCACGTTGACCAACCTCTGTGGCCAGGGGCGGAAGGTCCAGGCCCAGCGCCGTTCCGAGGGACGGTGGAGCAGGGCACGGAGGATGGATAGTGCCGCGGCGAGTCCATCGCCACTGGGTCCCACCCGCTTCTGGATGAGGTGTCCGGAGGCCTCCGCGGCAAGATCCCAGCCCCGCTTAGCCATCTCCCGGAGAAGGTACTTGTCGCCCACGGCGGTACGGACGAAGGGAATGCCTGCCTGCCCAAGGACCTGGGCCAGGCCACCGTTGGTCATCAGGGTGCCGACCACGCCCGGAGGAGCATCGCCGCAGGCCATACGATCCTGCGTCAACAGCCAGACCATCTGGTCGCCATCCACGACCTCACCCGCACCATCTACGAGAAGGCAGCGGTCCCCATCGCCGTCGAAGGCGATGCCCAGCTGGGCCCCCCGGGCCACCACGGCCGCCGAGAGTGCGGACAAGTGAGTGGACCCGACGCCCACATTGATCATCGGCCCATTCGCGGGCACGCCGACCCAGTGAATGTCTCCACCCCTGAATAACTCGAGGGCCGCCTCAGCCGTGGCGCCGTGGGCGCAGTCGATCACCACCCGGAAATCCGGAGGCAAGACGATGCCTTCGAGGTGGGCCAAGTAGGGCTGCAGGTCCAGGTGGGTGGGCGGTGCGGAGATCGTGGTGGGTTCGGGCAGCTCGTCGAAGGCCAACTCGATGGCCTGCTCCTGCTCCTCCTCCAGTTTCTCTCCCAGTTCGTTGAAGCCCTTCAGACCGTTGTCCTCGGGAGGATTGTGGCTGGCGGAGATCATGAGGCCCCAGGTCTTCTCACCTTCTGCGGCCAGCCTTGCCACATTCCAGGCGACGGCGGGCGTGGGGGCCATACCGAGCACCAGCACCTTCAGGCCCAGGCCCACGCCCAGGATGAAGGCCTCGGACATGGGGCCCGAACTGGAACGCGGATCCCAGCCCACCACCAGCCGCTTCACGCCCGCTTCCCGAGCTACCCGCGCCCAGGCAGCCCCCCAGCGGGAAACCTCCTCCAGCGTGAGGGGGGAGCGCAAGGCGACGCCCCGAATGCCATCGGTTCCGAAGTAGCGCAGACTCATCCCAACAGGTTAGCCGATGGCGTGGGTTCTGAAGACCCGATAGCCCAGATGGATTGTCTCGGCGTGGGCGGCACTGGTCAGGCCATCCCGCCGCGAGGGCGGAAGGTCAGGTGTTCCGGCCCGAACGGCCAGGAAGCGTTTGCGGGAGATGCCGAGGCAGAAGCGCTCCACAGGCCAGGCCAGGGATCCCGGCAGACCGGGCAGGGCCTCCCACAGTGCAAGGTCCTCCAGGTAGGTGGTGCCGAAGCCGAAGCCGGGGTCCAGGAGCACACGATCAGCCTGAATGTTGGCCCTGTACAGGCGGTCCTGGATGGCGACCAACTCTGCGATGGCTGCGTCCGCCTGCTTCGGTGCCGGATCATCATAGGGGGGCATATGAAAGCCCCCACCCTGCCTTCGGCTGCGCATGGCGACGAGACCACAGGTGAAGGCTTGGGCCAGGGCCAGCATGTCTGGGTCCGAGAAGCCGGTGACATCGTTGATCACCGCTGCCCCGGCCGCCAGTCCCCGGGCAGCCACGCTCGCATGGCGCGTGTCCAGGCTGAGAGGGATCTCTGGCAGAGATTCCTGCAGGGCCGGTAGCACAGCCTCGAGCCGGGTCCACTCCGTGGCGGCATCCACAGAGCAGGCTCCAGGGCGGGTGCTTTCGCCACCCAGGTCGAGCATCCGGGCCCCGGCCCGAACCAGGTTTCGGGCCTGGGCCAAGGCGGAATCGGGATCCATGAACTCCCCGCCATCGCTGAAGGAATCTGGCGTTAGGTTGAGGATCCCAATGAAAAGGGCACCACCCTTCAGGAGCGGTCCCCAATCGAACGGAGCAGCGGTCATGCGGGCTTGAGGGCGGGATTGAGCCCAGGGTCCGAGGAGTGGCCCTCCTCCACCGTGGCAGGCGCAGATGGGGTGGCACCAGGCTTGGGTGGGGGCAGGGTGCCTCCCTTCATCAGGATTTCTATATCGTTACCATCGAGCGTTTCGCGAACGAGCAGGGCCTCGGCGATGGCCACCAGCTGGTCCTTGTGGCCCTCGATGGCGGCCTTCGCCTTGCGGTAGTTCCGCATGACGAACTCGTGGACCTCCGCATCGATCATGCGGGCCGTGTCTTCGGAAATCTCCCGGTGCTGGGTGAAGTCCCGGCCCAGGAAGATCTCGTGCTGGCCCCCGCCGAAATTGAGGGGGCCAAGCTTATCGCTCATGCCGAACTCCATGACCATGGACTTGGCCATGTCCGTGGCCTGCTGGATGTCGTTGGAGGCGCCCGTGCTCAGCTGGTTGAAGAAGATCTCCTCGGCAATGCGGCCGCCCATGGCAATGGCGATGCGACTCTCCATGTACTCGCGGGTGGTGTTGTAGCGGTCCTTCTCCGGCAGCTGCCAGGTGACGCCCAGGGCCCGGCCGCGGGGGATGATGGTCACCTTGTGGAGCGGATCGCTCTGGGGCACCACGGCTGCGACGACGGTGTGGCCAGCCTCATGGTAGGCCGTGATCTTCTTGTCTTCTTCAGTCATGACCAGACTGCGCCGCTCCGCACCCATGTAGACCTTGTCCTTGGCGTTCTCGAAATCGGTCATCTCGACCCATTTCTTATTGCTGCGGGCAGCCGTGAGGGCCGCTTCGTTGCAGAGATTGGCCAGATCCGCGCCAGCGAAGCCAGGCGTGCCGCGGGCGATGACCTCGAGCTCCACATCGGGGCTGAGAGGGATCT
>CAIYNT010000211.1 GCA_903927605.1 uncultured Holophagaceae bacterium | reverse complement strand
GCCCACGAGGATCTTGTCCGGGTCGTGGCGCAGGATGGAGCGCAGGCCCAGGGCGAAGGTGAGGCCCTTCTTCTCATTCACCGGGATCTGGGTGACTCCCTCGAGCTGGTACTCGACCGGGTCCTCGATGGTGATGATCTTGTCCTCGGGAGCTTTGATCTCGCTGAGCACAGCATAGAGGGTGGTGGTCTTGCCGGAGCCCGTGGGGCCAGTCACCAGGAACATGCCGTAGGGCTCGCGGGCGAAGCGGCGCAGGCGCTTCAGCTCGTGATCGGAAAATCCCAGAATCTCCAGCGTCAGGGTCTGGAACTCCTCGGTGAGATTCTCCTTGTCAAGGATGCGGATGACCGCGTCTTCGCCGTGAATGGTGGGCATGATGCTCACGCGGAAGTCGATGGCGCGGCCGCGCACCTTCAACTTGAAGCGACCGTCCTGGGGCTTGCGCTTCTCGGCGATGTCCAGCTCAGACATGACCTTGATGCGGCTGATGATGGGAGAGGCGAAGCGCCGGTCGATGGGATCGGCCGCGGGGTAGAGGCTGCCGTCGATGCGGTACTTGATCTGGAAGCCAGTGGCCATGGTTTCCAGGTGGATGTCGGAGGCACGCCGCTGGAGGGCGTTGAAGATGGTGGTGTCCACCAGGCGGACGATGGGGGCCTCGTCCTTGTCGGTCAAACGCTCCAGATCCAGGACTTCGTCGTCCAGGTCTTCCTCATGGAGCACCTGGATCTTGAGGGCCTCGCCGGCCTCGTCCATGACCTTCTGGCCACTCTCGGACTTCTTGAGCACTTCCTGGATCTGGGCCTGGGGGGCGCCGGCGAAGCGTAGTGGGCGTTTTAATCTCAGCCGGAGCATGTCCTGGGTGGGGATATCCAGGGGGTCGGCCATGGCCAGCCACAGAACTCCGTCCCGCTCCTGCACCGGCACGAAATGGTGCTTCAACATCAGGTCCAGCGGCAAGGCCTGGAACAGGGCGAAATCCACGGGTTCCCGGGTGAGGTCCAGGGTGGGATACAACTCGCGGGCCGGCCGGAAGTCGTTTAGATTGTGTTCGCTGGGCTCGACCGCATCCGCGGGAACCGGGGGGGTTGGAGGTAGCCATGGATGCATCCTACCGGAAGGGGAGAGCACCCGGATGGCCGGATTCGGACAAGGGTCACAACAGACCGCTCGGTCATGTCTGAAACATTGACCCCACCGCGATGGACATCCCACAATCAGATGTTCGGGAGGACCCATGCGTGGGTATGCACCAATTCTGCTTCTGGTTCTCATCGCCTTGGCCCTGCCCCCCCTGGTCTGGACCCTGTCGAAGCTGTTGAGGCCCACCTTTGCCAGTGCCAACAAGTATTCGGCCTACGAGTGCGGCATCACCGCCACCACCGAGGCCCGGGAGAAGTTCAGCGTCCGCTACTACCTGGTGGCCGTGATGTTCCTCGTGTTCGATGTGGAAACCGTCTTCCTCATGCCCTGGGCGATCCAGCTGAAGGAACTGGCGGTGTTCGGTCTCATCGAGATGGGCATCTTCCTCTTTTTGCTGCTGTTCGGTTACGGCTACATCTGGACCAAGGGAGCCCTGACATGGGAGTAAACCAGCCCACCGCCCTGGAGCATGTGCTCATCACCACCAAGGTGGAGAAGGTCATCAACTGGGCCCGGGCTTCCAGCGTGTGGCCCATGACCTTCGGCCTGGCCTGCTGTGCCATCGAGATGATGGCCGCGGGCGCCAGCAAGTTCGATTTCGATCGCTTCGGCGCCGGCATCTTCCGTGCCACGCCGCGCCAGAGCGACCTGATGATCGTGGCCGGGACCGTTACCTACAAGATGGCGCCCGTGATCAAGAAGCTCTATGACCAGATGCCCGAGCCCAAGTGGGTGATCGCCATGGGTTCCTGCGCCACCGCCGGCGGCCCCTTCGATTCCTACCACACCATTCAGGGCGTGGATAAGGTCATTCCAGTGGACGTCTTCATCCCGGGTTGCCCGCCCCGTCCGGAATCGCTCATCTACGGGTTCCTGAAGCTGCAGGACAAGATCATGACCAGCAGCATCGCCGACCGGTACAAGGAAATCTTCGAGGAGGTCGGCTGATGACGGAACCGATCGATCCCCAGGCCCCGGAGGCGCCGGAGGCTCCAGCCGGGCCCTACGTATATGACTACCTGGCGGCGCCGAACCGGCAGGTCGTCCTGCCGAAGACGGTGCCCCTGCCGAGCCTGCGCACCTATCAGGCCGAGGTGCTCGCCGCCGCCGCCGCTGATGAAGCCAAATGGCAGAAGCAGCTGGCTGATTTCGAAGTGGCCAAGGCCAAGGCCGAAACCGAGGGCAAGGATGCTCCCAAGCCTCCGGTGCGTGCCGTGCCCCGCAAGGATGACAACGATATGAAGACCCCTTGGCCCACCGTGGCCAAGGATGCGGATCTGCTGAAGTTGCAGGAGCTGCTGGGCGACCAGGTCGAGGAGATCTTCGAGCAGGCCGGTGAGCGGGTCTGCCAGGTGAAGAAGGAGGCGATCCTCGAGGCGCTGAAGGTGTGCCGGAACGAGGCCTCACTCAAGTACGAGATGCTGGCGGACCAGTCCGCCACCCACTACCCGGCGGCCAAGGACTTCGCCTTTTCCATCGTCTACCACCTCACCAGCGTCAGTCGCCACAAGCGGCTCCGCCTGCGGATCCTGGTGCCCGAAGGCTTCATCCCCGAGAGTGCCTGTCCCCTCTATCCCAGCGCCAACTGGATGGAGCGCGAGGTTTACGACATGCTCGGCATCCGGTTCGCCAACCATCCCGATATGACCCGCATCCTCTGCCCCGAGGACTGGGAGGGCTACCCCCTTCGCAAGGAGTACCCGACGGTGGGTCTGGGCCAGCGCGACATCGACTTCCGGGATGATCGCGGGGGCGTACTCAATCGCCTCGCGATGGAGAAGGCCGGCCAGATGGGCATCAATCTGAAGCAACCCAAGGCTGACTAGGAGCGGACGGTGTTCAAGAACGAGGAAATGGAAATCAACCTCGGGCCGCAGCACCCCTCCACCCATGGTGTGCTGCGGGTGAAGCTGTGCCTCGACGGCGAAACCGTCACCAAGTGCACGCCAATCATCGGCTACTTGCACCGCGGTGTGGAGAAGATCTGCGAGAACAAGACCTATTTCCAGGGGCAGGTATGGACGGACCGCATGGACTATGTGGCTTCCATCAGCAACAACCTGGGCTGGGCCGAGGGCGTGGAGAAGCTGTTCGGCATCGAGGTGCCGCGCCGGGCGCGGTACATCCGGACCATGCTCACGGAGCAGAACCGGCTGGCCTCCCACCTGCTCTGGCTGGCGACGCACGCCCTGGACATCGGGGCCATGACGGTCTTCCTCTACGCTTTCCGGGAGCGTGAGTACCTGCTCGACCTCTTCGAGGCTTTTTGCGGCGCACGCCTGACCACCACGGCCTTCCGGATCGGCGGCCTGCGAGAGGACTTGCCCCCGGGCTTCATCAAGAACTCCCAGGCCTTCCAGGACCGGTTCCTGCCTTGCATCGATGAATATGAGGAACTCCTCACCGAGAACCGGATCTGGAAGAAGCGCACTGTGGGGGTGGCCAAGCTCAACGCCGAAGACTGCATCGCCCTGGGTGTGACCGGCCCCGTGCTCCGTGCGGCGGGCGTGCCCTACGACATCCGCAAGGCCTTCCCCAACGCGGCCTATGCGGAGATGGACTTCGAGATCCCCACCCGCACCGAGGCGGACACCTACGCCCGGTACCTGGTGCGCCTCGCGGAGATGCGACAGAGCCACCGCATCATCCAGCAGTGCATCGACGGTTTACCCGAAGGCCCAGTGATGGCCAAGATCCCCAAGATCCTCAAGTCCGAGGTGAATGAGGTCTACCACCCCATCGAAGCCCCCAAGGGTGAGCTGGGCTACTACTTCGTGGGAGAGAAGGGCGGCACCATGCCCTACCGCATGCATGTCCGGGCTCCGAGTTTCGTGAACCTGCAGGCCCTGTCCAAGATGACCGAAGGCCGACTCCTGGC
>CAIYNT010000210.1 GCA_903927605.1 uncultured Holophagaceae bacterium | reverse complement strand
GCTTCAAGGCCAGCAGGTCCATTCCGCAGGCGCCTGCGCCCCTATTACCAGACAGGTGCACATCAATCCCAGACGAATCATCAGACGCATAGCCATTCCCTTGCACAAGTCCCACGGGGCCATTTCCACGCTAGCACGCACCCGCGCTCACGCTATCGGGTTCGAGCCGGATGCATCCATCAAGTCCTGCAAAGGTCGCAAGGGGAGAATCTCCTTGGCTGGCTGCACCCGGTCCCGAAAGGCGCGCAGCGCCAGAAAGATCAGGCCTGCCAGGCCGAGCAGTGAAACGAACTTGTGGCCCGGAAAACTCAAGACCCGGGTCATGGAAAGCAGCGCGAAGCCCAGCAGGATCAGGGGCACCAGCCAGGCCCGCTGCATCCCGAGCTTGTCCACCAGATAGTGATGCAGGTGACTGCGGTCGGCGGAGCCCAGAGGCACGCCCTTCCAGGCCCGTACGGCCATGACAAGAGCCACGTCGATGGCCGGGTAGGCAAACATCCAGAGCATGAGGTTGGCGTCGTACACCGCGAAAGTCTTGGCCGACAACACCGCGAACAGCGATCCCAACATGAGGCTGCCGCAGTCCCCCAGGAAGTGTCGGGCCCGCGGGTAATTCAGCAACAGGACGGCCAGTAGCCCGCCGGAGAGGTAGCCGCCCGCAGGGGCGTAACCCATGAGGGTGCCAAACACGCCGAGCAGCAGGAGGCTGAAGCCCATGGACAGCCCGTTGATCCCATCAATGAGGTTGAAAGCCTGGGGGACCGACCAGAACCAGAGCGCAAGCAGAGGGACCGTCAGCAATAGGTGATTGGGCATGACCAGGCCAAGGAAATGCACTTCCTTCGCGAACTTGCCCAGCTCCGGGGCCATGTGAATGCCCAGGATCACGGCCACTAGAAGCCCCACTGTGGCCTTGTGGCGCGCTCGCAGGTCGAATCGGTCATCCAGGAGACCGATCAACGCCATGGCATGCACAGCCATCCATTCCACCCGGTCCAGGGGGAGTGGGCACTTGCCCAAGGTCAGAAGGCCCAAGAGCAAGCACCACAGGGCCAGTCCCGCAGTTCGGGGGGTGGGCTTATGGTGGTGCTTTCGCGGATCAGGATGGTCCGTCCAGCCCAAAGGCGCCACCCAGCGGATGCAGACCAAGGAGCCTGCCAACGTGACGGCAGTTCCGGTAGCCATAGCGGCGAGCGTGGAACCAAAGATGACCGGCATTTGCCAACACCGTAGCTGGATGGGTCGAGGGAAAGTCGGCCCTGCCATCAGAACGACAGAAGGGACAAAGGGAATACGAGTTGGACAACCATGGTCCTACGGAAAGCTGCCACAAGGAAGGAAATTTACGGTAACCCAGGGCTCTTTTTCTAGAACTTTCAGGTAAGTCAGAGCTCCCCGGGCCTCCAGCAAGGAGGGACCAGAGACGGGATCCAGAGACCTGATAGAGTCGATGGATTCTGGGGTATCCATGCGCATGGCCTTGTTCCATCCAGCCTTCGAATCTCTGGGTGGAGCTGAAATCCAGGCCGCGGCTCAGGCTTGTTTCTACCGAAATCAAGGTCTGGCGCCAGACATGGTGACCATGGTCTATGACCCCAAACGCTGGGCATCTGCACTAGCGGGGAT
>CAIYNT010000209.1 GCA_903927605.1 uncultured Holophagaceae bacterium | reverse complement strand
TGGCACACGCCACCTGGTCGTCTTTTCTTAGCGTGAGCCGAATGGAGACCCTAATCGCATCACCCGGTGAGCCGATTAATATGGATCTTGGGGAGTGCCGATGTGCGGCTTTCAGATTGAGGGTCGCCGATAATCAGTTTCGAGATTCCGATTTTATTTTCGGGATATCGAAGTTTCGTTTATCGGCCTTCCCTAGACCCGCTGGAACTGACTCTCTAGATCAATCCTGATCGCGTCTGGAAGCCCGACCTGCAAGGCGAATTCCGCGAAGGAGTCCGTCGCGGCCCTCACGTCCGCCAACAACGCCGCTGGCCGCCTGACCCCGAATCGCTCGGCTACAACCAGAAAATCCTCCCTTGTAATGCCGTCGAACCGCCCATTCACGCTCATTTGATGGTGCGCGGTCCACTCGCCTTCGGGGTTGTGGGCGAAGATCAGGTCGTACGCTGGCGCCAAGGCCCAGGATTGCCCGCGCTTTAGGATGAATCCGATGTTCTTCGTGTGATCGTCGCAGTTCCGCGCCATCACGTTGAAGGCCATTCGACGGAACATTTGATCCACTGCGTCCACCCCTAAGCCCAACTGGGACAACACCATGAAGGCCTGGGCGTAGTCGTGGGCCCCGCTCATCCGGAAATCGAGATGAGCCAAGGCGCAAAGCGTCTGGACATGATGCTTTTCGTTCCCATCACGATCAAACCGCTGGGTCATGAAATGGGCCCTGCCGTTCTCCTCGAAGAGCCTGCATCGAGACATCTGGATGCCCGCTGCACACGCCATCAGGTAGTAGGCATACTCGATTCGGCCGAATTTCTGCGTTCCCCCAAGTTCCCGATCCTCACCCATCCCGTCAAACTTCAGGATCCAATGCTCGTACCCGGGTGGAACATCGAACTGCCCGCTGCGTAAGGACTTGGTGGCCTCGTTCCAGGCGACGACGGCCTTCGCCCTGGCCCCCCCCGCTGACGTCCCGACGTTGATCAAGTGCGCCAAAGCACCCGCTGCTCCCGCCTCGGTGGAGAGATCCCCCTGGACGGCCCGCCGCGCCGTCTCAACCAGGGACTGGATCTCGATCGCCTCCCCCAGAATCGCCCTACTCCCCGTGGCTGGCTTGAATTCCAAGGCTCCCAATCCTCGCCGCCCCATGTAGGACAGACGGTCCAACACGGTGATGGAGTCCCGCGCCCGCCCCCTGGACTGCCAATAGGCGTCCACCAGCGCGTTCCCCCAATTGTCGGGCAAGGAATCGGCAATCATCCCTGGTAGCCCGCTGAAGGTGTTTCTCGCGAGGACTGGGAACACGTACGGCCTCGTGCTGTTCCTGGTGGGCATCTCCAAGGGCGAGAATTCAATCCCCTCCTTGACCCAACTCGCAGCGTAGTTGAAGGAGTAGCAGTCTGCCTGGGGATCGAACGCCACGGCGCCCACTCGCTTGCCCCAAGCCCTGACCTCCACGACCCCCTTCATATGCCGTCCCCGCCCTTTCTCTTCCTACGGACCCTCAGTTTCGGCCCCCGTTGTACCAAGAGGGCCATAGGGTCGACGGAAGGACGTGGGGCCAGGGCACTGAGCCCGTCAAGTAGATCAAGAGCCTTCAGGACCCTAAGAAACGTGTGGACAGTGGACCCCTTCCCACCCTCAAGATCCCGAATGGTGCGGTCAGTGACTCCGGCCCGCGCCGCCAACTCCTCCTGATCGAAACCCAGGGCGATCCTGCGGTCGCGCAACCGTGACCCCAACTCGATCGCCAATTCTGAAATAGTCATGAATTCAAAAGCCATAAAGGGAACACCTCTTCCTGTTGACCCACCAAATATACCTAGCCGGAAACGTTCTTCCGCTTTAACAAGTATAGGCTATATGGTCACATGTCAACCGGAGAACAATTTCCCTTTAACGCCTAATGTCGACCTAACAGGAATAAGTTTTCCTGATAGATGGCGATCCTACTGGATCGAAATGGGCACCCCTAATTAGGGTCCCTTCGCTGGTGGGACGCCCCGTAAGTCAGGGAGCATAGAGACAAGCGTGTCTCGGATGGTTCGCTGGTCGATCCGATCAAATGCCATTGCTTGCGCGGCCTCCCAGACATTGCGAACACAAGCTCTGGGATAACGAACATCCTCGACTAGTGCCAACAGGATGTGCTGGATCTCGGATGCAAGGTAAGTCCAGACCGGAGGAGTGATCTCGGCGACCGTCACACCTTGACTCTCGTTCTCCTCTGCCAAGGCCTCATCAGGCTTCTCGGTGTTCGCATCTTTCCAGATGCCGCCAACACGGAACCAACGCATTCCCCTGGTGCTATTCCAGAGCTTCAGTTGCTCGAAGATGGGCATATCGAAGAAGGATGCACCTGCTCGGTCCAGCTTCAATTGACCAAGCGTTGCTTCCCGCGTCAGGCCTTCGAGATCATTTTTGATGTTCGACATGGCCACCTCCTTTTCGCCCCAGAGTTTGCTGAGTGCCTGACCGGGCGTCAGTCCTTGGTTTTCCAAATCCTCCATGGCGGCCTCCTTTTCCGTCTTCACCGTGTACCGAATCACTGCCTCAATGGGGCTTTTCGCCATGACC
>CAIYNT010000208.1 GCA_903927605.1 uncultured Holophagaceae bacterium | reverse complement strand
TGCCCGAGTGGGCGACCGCGTGGTGCAGTGGGGCCTCATGAGCCAGGAGGAGTGCGACAGACGCCTCCACGAATTGCTGGGCTCGGTGTTGCTGCACGCCATGGAGCACCCCATTCTCCGCATGACCTGGATCCCCGAGGCTCTGGGAGGCAACCTCAGCGGCGACCTCCAGTTCCGTTTGGACCACCGGAGACTGGTCTGGGACACCTTCCAGCAGGCCAAGGTCGACCGGGAGCTGGTGGCCATGTTTCACAGCGAGCCGGACTGGCGCTGGCGAGCCCAACCCAATCTGCTGGAGGCCCTCAGCGACCTGCCCCTGACGCCCACCCTGGCCTACGCCCTTTCCCTGCTGAGCACCGAGCAACTGGGCTGCGATACCATCGGGTCCCTGACGGGCCTGCCCACAGAAGATGCGGCCAAGCTGGTGGCCACCCTCTGGGCCCTGGGTGGTCTCAGCCTGGTGGGGGGCACCCTACCCCTGCTACCCAAGGAAGAGCCGCCGCCGGTGGAGCCCGAGCCGGAACCCGAACCTGAGCCGATTCTCTTGGCGCAGGAAGACCTGATGCCGACTCCCCCCAGCCCCTTCCATCCCGATGCGCTGGAGCTGGACCTGTCCGGGCAGATGCCCCTCACCTTGGACACGCCGCCTCCCCAGTTGATGGCTGCGCCGATTCCCATGAGCGCACCCACTCCGACCACGCTGCCGCCGCTGGCTGACGAGGAGGACCTGCCCTCACCCACGGAGCGGGCTCGCCGCCTGGTCGTGAAGGCCAAGTCCTACATGATGCAGGACCGCACCAGCGAGGCCATCCGAGCGCTGGAGCAGGCTATCAAGCTGGATGGTGACTCCCCCGGAGCCTACGAACCCTGGCTGCTGCTGGGCCGCCTGCGCCTGACCAATCCGGCCTGGTCCACCCGGGCCATCGAGGCCCTGCAGGTGGCCTCACGCCTGAACTCACGAGCCGCCGAGCCCTGGGCCCTCATGGGCGAGCTCTACCACCGCAAGGGCTTCCAGGCCAACGCCCAGGGCTGCTTCCGCCGCGCCCTGGAATTGGATCCCTCCGTGGCAGTGCCCGCCGGCTGGTCCGCCCCCGAAGGTGCCGTCGGAGGCCCGACCCGGGATCCCCAGAGCAGCCTCATGGGCAAGTTGCGGGGGATGTTTGGGCGGGAGAAGGACTGAAGTCCGCAAGCGAAACAGGTTTCTGGCACCATTCGTGAATTAGGATACCTGTTTGCCGAGGTGTAAATGAAGACCGACGTTTCTGTGGTTCTGGTGACCATTTGCAGGAAATCCCTGTACCGGGCCGTTCGATCCGTTTTCGGTCAGGACTTTGAGGGGACCATTCACCTTCTGGTTGGGGCGGATGTTGAAATGTTTGGAGACTTCAACGAAATCATGGGCGAACTGATGGCTGAGTGTCCGGCGAATATCACGCTAACAGGCATCAGCCTTGGCTATTCCACCTCGGCGCGCCATGGGGGTGTGCACAGTTCCTGGTACGGCGGATCACTCCGTACGGCCCTGAGTTTCCTGTCTATGTCCGAGTTGGTGACATACCTGGACGACGATGACTGGTACGAGCCCCAACATCTCCGCCTTCTCTACCAGGCAATTCAGGGGCACGCCTGGGCGTTCACCCTTTCCAACTATGCAGATCCCAACACCGACACCATTCTCGGCGTGGACACGCAGGAAAGTGTTGGGCCCGGCAGGGGCATTTTTAAGGAGGGGTTCGGGGGTTTTGTCCGCCCTTCAGCACTACTGATCAACAAGCTGAAGCTTTCCCATATACTGCATTTGTGGTCCATCTCCCCCTTCCCGTCCGGCGACGGGGAGGATCGATTGATCTTCAAAGAATTGCTCCGCGTGCCCGATTTCGGAGAAACCGGAATTCCGACCGTGAATTGCGCCATCGATCCTGCGGACGGGATGCATGCCAAGCGGGTTGAGGGTCTGCCTAGCAAGATCAAGCATGCTGAACCCAAGTTCCAATCTCTACGTTGAGGAGGAATTTTCAATTTATTCAATGATGTCGGGGGGTTATTGGGTATTCAGGGCCAGGTTTCTTCGGGACTCGAATAAGCGTTTGGCCTGTGCCCCCAGGATGGTCGCATCCTCAACCCACTCGTTGGAAATCCAATGAGTACTGTCATAACTCTGTAGGGCTCCAATCACTTCGGTTGGATTGTCAATGAGCACGATATCCGCGAATTCTTTGTCACCCAATTCGGCAAGCACGGAAAGGATGGATTCCTGCGCTTCGGCTGGATCGATCACGTTGGCATCTATGAACACCACCAAGGCAACGGGTTCCCCCGGGCGGAATCCCTTGGCGTAGGCGATTAGAACCTCAACCCAGGAGTAATCGGCCCAATTCGGCTTGAGCAGGAATGCCTCCCGATGGGGCTTCGCGGGGTGCTCCTGGAAGCGAAAAGGCGTTCGATTCGAGAGGATCTCGATCCTTTCCAGTGCGCGTTCAGCCGCAATGCTCCAGGAGAGGTGTTCGACCGCATACGCTCGACCATTAAGTCCCTTGCGGGCGGCTTCTTTGGGGGCCATGAAAACCTTGCGAAGCAACTCGGTCAAGGCGGGTTCATCGGGCTCCTCGAGCCAAAACCCTGCTTCACTCGGCTTAAAGGGGCCAACAGGGACGGATTCAATTTTCTGTGGCGTGGACGGAATGAAATAAGCCCAGTCTTCGGTTAGGAAATCCATGGCAGCGCCACAACCGGTGGCGATGACCGGCAGTCCACTGGCTATGGCCTCTGCCATGGGAAGGCCAAAGCCCTCACCGCGATAAGGCATCGCCAAGGCATCGCAGGATCTGTAAAGAGAGGTCAGTTCCTCTTCACTCATGGCCGAGGTTAGGTATTCGATTGCGGGTGCTTTCGGGTCTTCCTTGATGATGCTCGCGAGGAGATCGTGGAGTTCTGAACCCGCATAGGTGTCACCACTCTGGCCCTTGATCACCAGGCAGACATCATCACTGGATCGGAAGGCCTTCAGGTAGGCCCGAAGTAAGATATCGATGCCCTTGCGGTGAATCGTTCCGCCCAGGTAGAGGAATTTGAATGCCTTCTTTGTGTTCAAAGGGTATTTGGGCCCCTCTGGGTTGAACTTATTGATGTCTACTCCGTTG
This sequence comes from uncultured Holophagaceae bacterium, assembly GCA_903927605.1. Next base: position 17,250 of record CAIYNT010000208.1, on the reverse strand, counting down.
GGGATGACCTGGACCTTCTCGGCTGGAATGCCGCTGGAGACATAGCAATCCCGAACCCAGGAGGACGGCACCCAGATCTCGTCGACGAGTTCGCACATGGGTTTGATCCACTCCCGGGGGATACCGCCGTACTCCCAGGGCTGGATCATCACCCAGGCACCCTCGGGTGGTGGATTGAAATTGGGGGGCCAGTGGTGACGGACATGGACCTGGGCCGAAACCGACAGCGGCTTCTGCATGCGGTCTGCGAGTGCCGCGAAATTCGGCTCCCGTTGAACATCAAACTGATTTCGCCCGTAGGGACGTAGGCTCAGCTCCACCTGCCCGGACCCGATCAGGGCCATGCACAACTGTCGATTCACATGAGCTAGGCTGTGGTACACGAATTGGGCGCCTTCCCAGATCACCGGATGCTTTGGCGAAACCTGGGTCCGCATGAAGGCCTCCACCGTCAGCACGAAAGCGGGGGCCACACTGGAAGCCTCGGCCTTCTTGGCCTGGGAGCGGCCCTTGGCCGTCAGTGTGTCGCGCAGGTCTGGCCGGGCAAGAACCTCATGAAGGGCTTGGATCCAAGCCTTAGCATCGGTGTGAGGGGAGACTAGCAGGCCCCCCTCCCCGACGCTTTCCACCAGTCCACCGTAGCGGCTGGCAATCACGATGCTGCCAGCCGCCTGCGCTTCTGGCACCACCCGGCCGAAGGTTTCGGCCAGCACACTCGGCACCAGCAGCACCTTGGTGACCTTCAAGAAGGACTCAGTCGGTACCACACCCCAGTAGGTAACATTGGGGTAATGAGTGAGGTCCACGCCAGAGTCCGTTGGGTCCCTACGCCCAACGATAAGAAACTGCTCCTTGGGAAAGGCCCGAGTGATCTCAAGGAATGTAAACAGGCCCTTGAAGGGGGCCGCCGTACTGAAGGTGATGTAGGGCCTCTCCCCGGCAGCCTCCATCCAGAAGAGCTGGGTTGGAGGAGGGAGAATCTCGATGCCCTTCCGCCCGGTGAAACGTTCCAGCTCCGTGGCCGCGAATGCTGAGGGCGTGAAGACCCTGTCTGCTGAGCGGATGGCCAGCTTCTGTGCATCCATATCACCACGGGCGGCGGCGTAGAGGGGGCAGCGACCACAGTCTCGGTCGCAGCGCACCATTTCCTCGGGCCTGGGGCACACATGATCAAGGGCGTGAACATAAAACCAGACCGGGATTCCCTTGGCCTTGGCCAAACCGATGGCCAGGGGGGCCAGGTGGCCCTGGGTCAGGATGACGCTTGGATGGAATTCCTGGATCTGGGTGGTGATGTCCTCTGCTGTCTTGATGGGACGGAGCTCCACCCCACCTTGGAACAGGGGAAGGTCATCGCCGGGGCAAAGAGCCCGGGCAAGGTGGCCACGGGCTGCGAATGCCTGGAGCAGTTCATTGGCGGCCATCTCCGCTCCCCCAATCATGGGGACGAAGTATTCGGAAGCGAACAGGATGCGCAATGGGGTGAAGGGCGACTTGACGCCGACATTGGAGGAGGGCGGTCCATCCTCCACGTGTGGTTCCAGGACCTGGGCTGGCCAAGGCTCGAGTGAGGGCTCTCCTGGCCTGCGCCAACCAAGGATTTTCTCGTTTTGGCGCCAGCGAACTTCATCTTTAAGGGCGAAAAGCTGCTGCATGAAGTCGTTGATCTTGGCTAGATCTGTCCCATATTCATGCCGTAAATCCGGAAGAAAAGCGTCGGCCAGCCGCCTCCAGCCGAAGTCTCCCAATACGGTTGGATTTGGGTGCTCGATGAGCCACTTGCGCCAAAGGGCGATGCGACCGCGGGCGAAACCGCTGTCAGATTTCAGCAATGATTCGGAGCCGCTCTGTTGGTGAAACCGGATGGCAACTGTGGGCACCGGGAGGAAGGCGGTCTTCCGACCCGCAACGTAACGCAGCATCATGTCCCAGTCGGCGGCAGCAAATAGTTTTGTATCGAATCCACCAAGCTCATCGTAGAGAGATCTTCGATAAACAGCCGTTTGTGGACTGAGGTAACAGGCTATAAACAGATCTGAAAACTCATTGCGGTCACCGATGTAGGCGTGGTCCAGGAGTCCAGGCCACTGAAGGGTCCCGATCAGATTGCCTTTTCCGTCGACCTTATTGGCAAGCGAGTAGGCCAGATCCACATCCGGGTGCTGTTCCAGCAGGCCAACCAGGGCTTCATAGCCTCCAGGCAGGGCCCAGTCGTCGTCCCCCATCCAGGTCATGTACTTCCCAGTGGCGAGCGAGAAAAGCTCGCTATAGGGGTCTTCGCGATTGGTCTTGTGCCGGAAAGCCCGTACCCGAGGATCCTTCACCTGGCTCAGATAGTCGGCGGTGCCATCCGAACTGCCGTTATCAAGAACGATGATTTCTGCATCCACCGACGTACGCAGGAGGCTCTCGAAGCAGGTCCTGAACATCTCCAGGCGATTATAGGTCGGCACCATGATGCTCAGAAGTGGCATGTCAGCATCCTCTTTGGATTGCAGTGGGCGGGAGAAAAAGCAGGGCTAATATCCCTTGATCCGATCCTAGAATTAGATCGGTAGGCCAAAGGACTGCGCGAGGTGTCGCCACCGAACATCGGTCGCTATGATCGCCTCATATTGCCTCAGGGTGTGTTCTGCTTCAGCGCCGAGAGCCCTTTGCGCGATAGAGAGATAGTACAGAGCGAAGGGATGATTGGGGTGGCGTTCGAGAACCTCTTCGAAGCATCGCTTAGCTGTCTGGTAATCGCCAATTTTCATGCGTTGATTATTGACAAAATTCGCTTCGAGGTTCATTCGATAGATCTGATCCGTGATGTGTTCGGGGTCCAGACCAGGGGCACGGATGATGTACTCGGACATATCGACCTTGCCGATGCCAAGATACCTGGCGTCGATCCAGCCATTTTCCAAACTGATCTTGAACAGTTCGGAACCCCGTAGCGGCGTTGCGAAATTGAAAAAACTCCAGTCAATCCCCACTTCCGAGATGAAGCGGCGGGTCGCCTCGCGGTGCTCCTCTAGTTCTCCTGGAAAGCCTATGATAAAAAAAGACTGCACGAAAATATCATTGCGCTTCAGTGAGTTAATAACACCTTGGGCCTTATCCAGCTGGATGGGCTTGTTAATGATTTTCTTAAGGACGTAATCAGATCCAGACTCAATGGCCAGAAAGACCGTATCAACCCCAGCAGACTTCATCAAGGCAGCCAATTCATCGTCAATGAAGGACAGGGTAATCCCGTTAGGCATCTCAATCCGAATTTTGAATTCAGCCAGGCGCCGGAATAACTCTTTGGCGCGTTTGCGATCAAGCAGCAATTGATCGTCGTAAATTGTCAGCACGTTCATGCGGTAGTGCTCGACCAGATGGCGCACATGATCAATGATGACATCAACATCTGCATATCTCATGGTCTTGCCGTGGAAGGAGGGTTCGGCGCAGAACACGCATTTGAAGGGGCAGCCTCGCGACGTCACGATGAAAAACTGTCGCGTTTCGCCATCGTTACGGTAGGTCACGAAGGGTGAAAAGGCTTCCTTCATGCTGTAGCGGTGGTTTTCAACCAGTTCATAGTCCAGTTTGATGACATCATTCAGGTGCTCCGGCACGACCGCTTGCGGTGCTTGGTGAGCAGCCAGTGAATCTCGGGTGACCCAAGGTTGTTGGCGAAGTTGGGTAAGCCAATCAGTGGACTCGACGAGATCAAGCAGCGCTTTTTCTCCTTCTGAATAGCAGAGCGCATCCAGGTTGGGCTGATTCTCCAGAATCTCGCCCCAGGCTGTCGTCACCGCAGGCCCGCCCATCAGGGTGAGGATGGTGGGGTCGAATTGCTTGACCACACCGGAGAGAGAAGCGACATGCGGATAGGAGATGTCGTAACTCATAGAAAAGCCGACCAAGGTTGGCTGTAATTCAGCCAACAGTCGCCGAAGTACTTCGATTCTTTCTTCGGGGGTCGCAAACAAGTTGAAGTCGAGAATGCGAACCATGGGTGTTGGCATTGCGCGAGACATCAAATACGAAGCCATGCTAAGCACTCCATATGGGAAGGCTAGAAATGAGCGAACTGATTTACCAGGATCAGGCACCTCTGGCTGGGACACCATGTAGGGTAGGACGCATAGCAACACCCGGGCAGGATTAGACCGTATGCCTGCATCCCCACCCCATTCGGGGCTACCGAGAGCCGATGGTCCACTTCTTAACCTGTTTTCAGCTGCGATCGCTTTCTCGTCCACTCGTCAATCTCCCCTTGATTCAAATGGTGCAGCTGAGGTCTATCCTGAGCACTTCGACAGGGTCCATAAGTGGTTCGCCAAAATCGCGCAATGGGGTGAGGTGGTCATGGTGTGATCTCTAGGGCTGGGTCCAGATGTCGTCACTTGGGTGACTGGGATCAAATGCGCACCCATCTTGTTAGGCCTTAACGAGTGCGCCGCAAAAGCCCCTCCGGCGCACAGGTGATCAGTAAGCGCTTCTCGGTGGAGCGGTCCTTCTCGAAGCCGGACCCCGATGGAGATTCGAGAAACCGATTCACTGCGGTCAGGGGACTGTTGCCTGGGCCCCAAGGGCGCTCGACGTTGAAGGACTCGACAGGTGCGTATTCAATGCCTGTATCCAGGACATAAATGGCCGAACCCACCCCGACGAGCGGGGCATAGTGCAGAAGCTCTTGATGCACATGGCCAGCTGTGTGATTGGAGTCCAGCATCACCAACACCTTCTGGAATCTCGAGGCGACGCCATGAACCTCCGCCAGGACCTCCGGGGCGATTGAGGAGCCTTGGATAAGCTTGATCATTGGTGCGAGAGGGTGGGCTTCAATGGCGGCACGGTTATGCAGCCGGATGTCGATATCAACGCCCAAAACCTTTCTGTCCTTGACTATTCTGTTGGCAAGATATTCTCCCATCGAGATAGCTGCCAGAATGCTTGCCGAAAGCACCAGTGAACCGCCTCGGGCAATTCCGGTTTCAATAATCAGATCCGGTTTGACATGCCAGATGAGTTCCTGAATCGAGCAGATATCCTGAGGATCCTGGATGATGGGGCGGCCCATCCATTCGACCATGTATTGGTAGTCGTAGCGCCGACTTGTGTCATGCCAAGCCTCGGCCGCCGCCAGGCAAATGGGATCCGAAAAATTCCGCTCGGCAAGTTGTAGGCGTTTTTCAAAAAAATCCATAAATCCATCTCCAAAATAGATTGCCTAAATCAAACGAGTGAAGTTCCGGTTGGCGCAGGCATGCCTGCAGTCCTTCGTTTTGCCACCAGAGTAATGCCCTCTCCAAACAACGAATGGCCGACAAGCTTAAGATCGTAGTCCCATCGGGCCTTGAGGTAGACGGGAATGCCAAGAAGGGATTCCTCGTCATGGGACAAGTTGATAAACATGTCTGGGCGGCATCGGCTAATGAACTGTTCTCCCCCAATCAGGGCTGCATATTCCGCACCTTCAATATGGAGCTTGAGCAGGGCGTTCAGTGGCGCGACCAATTCCTTTGCGGAATCGAGATATTGATCCAGCGTGGTCGTTGGGACCCACGTGATGGGCCCCTCAGACCGGGTGGAGGTGGATGGTGCAAATCGCGAGGAGAGTAGTCCAAGATTGAAAAAGGGCACTGATGCTTGTTCGCTGGACAAGGCCTTCCGTTCCAACACGACGGCTTCGGCTGTAAGCGGTTTCAAGGTTCCAGCGGCCGCCAGACATCGGTCAAAATTCTGATCATCGGGCTCAAAGGCGACATACCTACCCACGGAAGTACCACTGATTTCGAGATTCTTGGCGAAGGATAAATCATAGCTGCCACAATCCATTACCAAGTCGTACCGTGTCTGCTCTGCGGCTAGCCTGCTGATGTGGTACTTGGTCGCTTCGGGCTCGCAAGTGAAACCTTGCCTCAACTCACGTCGATAACGCCACGCAACCGCTGCGTCGAAGACGTCGAGAGACCGTTGGTCTGAAAAGCAATTCCGCGCCGCTTTGACATGATCCGACTTCGCCTGTTCCGATTCTAAGCAACGCCAGCCATTGGAGAATTTGTCTGGGCAGTAGCGAGAAAACAAATCGTACACAGTTAGGACCATCGGCTGCCCCAGTTGCCGAAAAATTTTCTCCACGTCCTCGGGTGGCAGTTTGAAGGTGCTCAATAGATAAACGGTGGCGGGATCTGGATGATGAGCTTGAAGGTTGTCGATTCTAATCCCTCGACAATGCCCCGTGCGATTTGAGTCAAGGATGAGCTTCGGCTGCGGAACACTCTCTGGCCATAGATCAACCGCCATTTCACCCAATTGACCCGCCCCGATGAGTGCGAAGGATGAACTAGACAGCATGCGCGTGATTTGGTCTTCCATCCCTTGACTCATCGGCAACCTTTTTGGGCGCCCTTCATAAGGTCACTCCAGGTATGCAGCACGTTGTCCTGGGGGAAAAACTGGGCGTATTGGTGAACGGTGCTCTTATTCTCGGAGCGCCAGTTGGGCCGAGTGCCCAGGCTGCGAAGTTGACTCTCTACAACAGCCCTTGATAGTCTCTCGGTTCGCAGATACTCCCTGAAAACACCCGCGTGTCTTCCCAGTGATTCCAAGAAAACTTGGTGAGGCTCCAGGTGGGCTGCTCGCTCCACAGAGGGCCATGTTTTTACTCGCTTGGGCTGGTGCATGAGCCGGAAGTACACCTCATCCCAGTTCGCCGCCATTCGATCAAGGGAGTATTCGGAAAAAGCATAAGTACGTGCTTGCTGCGACAGCCGACCCCGAAGAATTGGGTCGTCGTATAGAACTCGAAGGCAAGCGGCATAGTCGGTAGCTGATTGGGCGACCAGTCCCACTTCGCCATGCTTCACGATATAACTCTCCATGGGGTTGTTGAGTACCACGGGAACGATGCCCACGGCCATCGCCTCCTGCAATGTCTGGTCACAGGTGCCGTAGTGGTGGGGAGCCAGGGGATACCCAAAGACATCAAAGCGGCAGAGCTCTTCCCATTTCTCATCCTCGGAAATATGCCCCGTGAACCGGACGCGGTCGCCCATTGATGCATCCTTGAACTGCTTCGAGAGTTCCTCGTTCAGGGGGCCTACCACGGTGAACCGCAGGCCAGGAATGTCTATTTGGCGGCATAGGCTCAGGAAGCCTGGGTTGATTTTTGTGAAGTCGAGATTCCCCACGTAGCCGATATTGAAACCCTCATGGTCTTTCGGCGAAAAGCCTTCGAGCCGCTCGACTCCAGCAGTTGACCAGATGGCGGATACTTTCGCCTTGATGACTTCAGGCAGGTCCACAAATTCGGGATCAAAAAAGCTCAATGGGGTGGTGAAGATGAATATATCGGGGTACGAAAAAATACTTTGGGTGAAATTATTGGGAGCAGGTGAACCGGAAATGTGGCTCCAGAGCGCCAATCTGCATTCAGGCAGGTCATTCCTAACAAGCAGATCTGAGATCAGGGGATGGTTCCACCAGTGCAGCAGGACCACATCAGCCTGCTGAATTTTGGCCTTCACCAACTCTAAGTTCCCATGGCATCGATCGAAATGGGGGATTCCTGCTTGGGAGAGGACCTCGACGGCATGGTCATTCAAATAATCCAGGGAGATCAGTGAATGGCGCTGCGATTTGTCGGTCGACTTGGCGAGCAGATAGTTCAACACCACGGTTCCAACGCCGCCGCCTAGATGACCCGTCATGTGCAGCACATTAAGCATGGTGTCCGACCTATTCGTTGGTGTTGGCATTTCGCTCGTTTAGGTAGGCCTTGAATTTCGGCAGGAGTTCAGCGCGAAAGGCGTCGATATTGTCGGGAAGGCAATGTGATAGCTGCCCGCAACTGCTGCATACCGGATGACTGTACCGGTTCCCCTCCAGGTGCATGAGGCGGAGTGCATTCATCTCCGTGGAATTCCAGATCTCCTGCAGGGATTGTGTGCGGGTATCGCCTATGATCAGTTTTCTCGACCAGTCCAGGAAGCAGGCGCTCACCAATCCATCCGCATTGACGGACATCGAATAGAACACATAGGGGCAGGTATCCGTGGGCTGAATGGGCTGCTGGTGGATTCCCTTGGTGATTGTCACCCCGGTATGCGCTTCTACATCGAACTCCGGCCAGCATGGTGCGAAATTCTCGATGAAAATGCGATCGCAGTAGTCGCCGAAGGTATCGAGAAAGGCCTGGCGTTGAGCCTCGGTGATCAGCTCGCTGGGAATCTTGATCACTACTTCGCAATGACCCTTGTTTGCATCGAGCCACTTGACATGCTCAACAAAACGGTCGAAGTCGAAGTCAAAGCCAGTGAAATTCTTATACTGAGTGCGGTTCATCCCATCTACGGAAATGTTGATCTTATCGAGGCCTGCCTCCAGCACTGGGCCCAAACGGTCTGGTGTGATGAGAGATCCGTTGGTGGTGGTGTCGATGTAATCCACACACCCACTCGCCTTGGCATAGGCGATCATTTTAGCCAGATCCTTGTTGAGGAAGGGTTCGCCGTCTTTGTACAGCCGTAGCACCTTGAGGGATTTATCGAATTTCCTGAGGTCGTCAATGATCTTCTGAAAAAGTGCAAGCCCCATGACTCCCTGGTAGCGGCCCGTTTCATCAATCATGTCGCGGTGCCCGGTGGGGCAGAAGGCGCAGCGGAAGTTGCAAGCACTAGAAGGATCCACAAACACGACGAAGGGCGTGCTTAGTGGGATCACCTCCTGTAGAGCTGTGCGGTCTTCAAGATTAATCCGCGGCTTCATCTGGGCTTTCATCGAGGCCTCCCCTTTATCGATTTTCCATCCTCAATTGCTGCAGGCATCTCACTGATGGTTCTGTAAAGCCCCTCGGCAAGCGTGATCTTAGGCTTCCATCCCAGGTGTCGGAGTCTGCGATTGTCGCCCACGAGCAAAATAGGTTCTTCGGTTTGTCGGGTGGGGAGATCCAGCACGACTTGGGGATCAGCATGCAGTATCCGGGCCACCTTGCGAACGACGTCTGCCAGGGCCGTAGGTTCTCCAGAGCAAAGATTGTAGGTACCAATTGCCTGGCCGTACAGCAGAGCCAGAAGTGCGCTTGCCACATCAGACGCATGCAGGAAATCCCGCCTTGCAAGCGCTTGGACCCCGAAGGCGGGGCGCTTTCCCTGTAACGCGTCAATCAGGGAAGGAATCAGCCTTCGCCTGTCCTCCCCCGTGCCGTAAGGAAAGAAGATGCGCCCCCAAGCGCAGGGGATCTCTCCCTGACTGCAAAGGGCTGTGACTTGGCTGCGTGCTTCGGCCTTGGCGGCGCCGTAGGGACTGGACGACTGACGGGGGAGATGCTCCTCACTGCAGTTGCCACTGGACCAGTCGTATTCGGCGCAGCTTCCTGCCGCCACCAGGCCCTGACCCCCGGCCAGTATGAAGGCCTCAGCCAGGCGCACTGTGGCCGGTACCCAGTCCTGGTTCACTGGCGAAGTCTTGTACTCACCGTGTTCGGTGCACCAGGCGAGATGCACTAAGTGAGTCGCGCGGATGGACTTCATCAACGGGAGGAAATCTGTTTTTGCCAGCAGGTCGACTTCAACAAACTCCGCCTGGGCGTTATGTACCGGTCTGGTTCTCCCGAGAAGGACCGTCTCGATGCCCCTTTCGTGGAGGGACTCCAGCACATACCGTCCGAGGAACCCGCCTGCGCCGGTTAGCGCGACTCTCATTCGAACGTGTCCCGCAGTGTGGGAAGGCTCGCATCCCGCGGGCCTACCCTGGCAAGGTCGGGCAATGGCCAGGAAATGCCGAGATCGGGGTCATCCCAGCGCAGGCCTTTGGCCGCCGTCGGCTCGTAGGGCTCTGACATATGGTAGAGCACCCCGCAGTCCTCCTCCAGACACTGAAAGCCGTGAGCGAAACCACTGGGGATGTAGAGGGCCTGTCCATTCGCGGCGGTAAGTTCTGTTCCGAACCAACGATGGCGGGTGGGCGAATCCCTGCGAAGGTCCACAATCACATCAAAAATGGCGCCCCTTACACAACGAACAAGCTTTGTTTCCGCATGAGGCTCAAGTTGGAAATGCATCCCCCGGACAGTCCCCCGCCTCAGGCTCTGGGAGAGGTTTATCTGTGGCCAGTGGCTTACGAGCAGGCGTTTGGAAAAAGTCTCCTCGCAGTAGATCCGAGCAAAGTACCCCCGTTCGTCAGCGTGGCGATCAAGGCCGATTAGCCAGGATCCCTCTAGTGGGGTCTCGGTAAAATTCAATGGACCCTCAAGGTTGGGATCGGCACCACAAAACGCCCGCCCCAGGCCTTGATCTCCACCATTTGGGATCGGATTTCCGCTTCCAGGTTCCAGGGCAGGATCAGCACCTCGTCGGGGCGGTCCGCGATCAGGTCTGTAGGGCAACGGATGGGGATATGGCAGCCGGGAAGAAACTTGCCCTGCTTCCAGAGGCTACGGTCCACCGTGTAGGGCAGCAGGTCTGGGCCGATTCCGCAGTAATTCAGCAGGGTCACACCTTTGGCGGGCGCACCATAGCCAACCACTTTTCGGCCATTGGCCCGGGCCTTGTGGAGATGTTTCAGGAGACGCTCCCTGATGTTCAGGATCTTGTCCGCGAATTCTGCGTAGCCGCCCCGATCGTCCAGCCGGGCCAAGGCTTCTCCCTGGCGAGCTCTGCGCAGACCTTCGGCTGGTTTCCCGGCCCGATCATCCTGGGCGTGGCAGGCGAAGATCCGCAAGGATCCGCCATGGGTGTTCAGGGTCTCCACGTCAAAGAGGGCCAAGCCGTGCTCTCGGAACAGCCGCTCCACGGGAAGCAGGGACAGGTAGCTGAAATGTTCGTGATAGCTGGTGTCGAACTGCAAGCCGCGGATGAGTTCGAGGACGTGGGGGAATTCCATAACCAGAGTGCCCTCGGGGGCAAGGCTGAGTCGCAGGCCTTCTGTGAAGTCATGCAGATCTGGGACATGGGCCAGGACGTTCAAACCTAGGACCAGATTTGCCTGGTTCCCTTGAGCGGCCAACTCGGAGCCGAGCTGCGCTCCCATGAACCGGACCTCTGTGGGGATGTTCTTGGCCTGAGCGACCGCCGCGACATTCGCGGCAGGTTCGATGCCGAGCACGGGGATGCCCGCCTGCTGGAAGAACTGGAGGAGATACCCGTCGTTGCTGGCCACTTCGATCACCCGACTGGCCCCTCCGAGGCCCAATCGCTGGGTGAGTGACTCAGTCAGGACCCGGCAGTGATCCAGCCAGGAATCTGAAAAGGAACTGAAATACAGGTATTCATTGAAGATCGCCTCCGGTGTCTCAAAGGCAGGCAACTGTACTAGCCAGCAGTTTTCACACACCATTGGGCAAAGCGGATAGGAGGCCTCGGGTTGCTCCAGGGCCTCGGCGCTCAGGTACGAATTTGCGAGCGGACTCCTGCCCAGGTCCACCAAGCGCATGAGCAGCGGAGCCTGACAGAGGCGGCATCGAGTCATGAGAGGTAGGCCTCCAAATCCGAAGTGCAGAGAACTGAAGCCGGGGCTCCCTGGGCAAAGGCCTGGTACCAATCCACGGTCCGTATCGCGGCCGTCTGGAGTGGCCACCGGGGTATCCAGCCCAGTGTTTCACGGGTCTTGGTACTGTCTAGTCTGAGCTGGGTCGCCTCCGGGAGCGTTGGCAGCGGGTCCTGCTCCCAGGTTGCGCCGGCCAGGGCTACCAGCTCCTGCACTCGGAGCGTATCCGCCTCACTGGGTCCAAAGTTCCACGCACCTGAATAGATCTCTGGGCATCGGACCAGTTCAGCCCCGAGCATCAGGTACCCGCGCAAGGGATCCAGCACATGCTGCCAGGGGCGTCGAGCCTCTGGGTGGCGCAGCATGAGGGGCTTACCAGCCTGTCGCGCCCGGACCAGGTCCGGCATCAGCCGATGGGGGCTCCAGTCCCCGCCGCCCATCACATTGCCTGCGCGAACGGTGGCCAAGCCACGCCCCTGGCCCCAGTAGGAGTGCCGGTAGGCCTCCACCGCCAGCTCGGCGCAGGCCTTGCTCGCGCTGTAGGGATCGCTGCCGCCCAGGGGGTCATCTTCACGGAAGGGAACGCCTGAGCCAGCGTTTTGATAGCACTTGTCCGTTGTGACGATGATAGTGCTGCGGATGGACTCGCAGAACCGGCAGGCCTCTAGGACATTCACTGTGCCCATCAAGTTTGAACCAAAGGTCCCAACGGGATCTTCGAAGGAGGGGAGCACCAGGGCCTGGGCCGCCAGGTGGAAGACTAGGTCCGGCCTGAAGGTCCGGATCTCGCGGGACAATCTGTCGAGGTCGCGGACGTCGGCAAGGACCCCCGTTAGGCTGGATTCAAGACCCAGGGCCTGCCAGAGATTCGGATGGGTTGAGGGTGGCAGGGCGTAGCCCATCACTTCTGCGCCCATACGTTGAAGCCAGAAGGCCAGCCAGGAGCCCTTAAACCCCGTGTGCCCAGTCAGGAAGACCCTACGGCCACGGTAATCGATTGCGAGATCCACGGATCACCAGGTCTTCCAGGGAGCCTGACCCGCATCCCAAAGTGATTGGAGGAGTTCGAATTCGCGGTAGGTATCCATGCACTGCCAAAAGCCGTCATGGAAATAGGCCCGCAGTTGATCCATTGCACTCAGCTTGCTTAGGAGCCCGTGCTCGAGGCTTTCTTCGTCACCTTCTATGAGGTCCAGAACTTCCCGGTTGAACACGAAGAAGCCGCCATTGATCCAGCCCGCTTGAACCTGTGGTTTTTCCGCAAATAGGGAAACCCGGTCTCCCGTGAGACCCAACTCCCCAAATCGAGAACTGGGACGGACTGCGGTGACGGTGGCCAGCTTTCCGTGGGAGGCATGGAATTCAAGGAGCTTCTTGATGTCCACATTGGCCACGCCATCGCCGTAGGTGGCGAGGAAGGTCGAACCCTGGATGTATTTCTGGATCCGCTTCAATCGGCCGCCAGTGTTGGTCTCCTGACCGGTGTCCACCATCCAGATGCGCCAGTTCTTTTCCTCATAGCCGGCCTCGAGGGGAATCACCCGCTTAGTACCCAGCTCGAGGAGCACGTCCGAGTGGTTCAGGTCGTAGTCCAGGAAGTAGTCCCGGATCATTTCTGCCTTGTATCCCATGCATAGAACAAAATCGCTGATGCCGTGGAGGGCGTAGTTCTTCTGGATGTGCCAAAGAATGGGCTGTTCCCCAATCCGAATCATGGGTTTTGGCTTGAATTCAGTCTCTTCCCGGAGCCGTGTGCCCTTGCCTCCACAAAGAATGACGGCCTGCATAAGTGCTCCTTGATACAATAAGATATAATCGATCTGCTTTAAAATAACCCCAAAAACAGGCAACCTGTGGAGAACAGACACCAGAATTGGGAATTATAGCAATTTGGGTGCCAATGAAATTCAGCTACCCGGGGTCCCAAGACTGGAGGTGGCTTAAAAAAAATATGGGCAAAAATTACCACTATTCGTTTCGCGGCACGCCCACCCACACCTCTGCCTTCGGTCACCCCTTCATAGCACGATGGACCCAGAATCAGGACTGAGGCTTGGTCCCTGAACAGGCCAATATTCTGAAGGAACCCTATGAAGCAGATGGTGACCGACACGATGCTGATGCCGACCTATGTGAGTCGCTTCTCCTGCATCGGTGGAGACTGCGAGGATACCTGCTGTGCCGGATGGGGTGTCACTCTGGACAAGAGCACCTTCCTTCACTATCAATCCTGTTTTGATCCCGTGCTCAGGCCCTTGTTCACCAGGTACGTGAAGCGGTATGAGCACTCCAAAGCCGACAATGACTATGGGCATATCGAGCTTCAAAAGAATGCTTGCCGGAGTTGCGGACTGCTCAGCGAAAAAAAGCCTCCTCGCTAAATCGTGTGGGTAACCCCTTTTGCTGCTGATGGCATGTGAGGGGGCGATGTGGGAATCGCGCAGCGATTTCCAGCCGAAGGCCTGGGTGTGGGAAGGACGTGGACCCGAAGGGCGAGCGCAGCTCGTTCCCCGCAGGGGAATCCGGCGGGCTTTCCATGCCCTGCATCGCCCCCGGGGTGGGTCGAAGGGCCGGACCCGGCGATCATTAAGCCATGGATACCAACGCCCTTTTCACCATGGCCCTCGGCCTCAAGTCCCCCTGGGAAGTGAGGACCCTCGACTTCAACGCCAACGAACGGCGCCTGGACATCCTCGTGGATTTCGAGCGAGGTGCATCCTTCCCGTGCCCAACCTGCGGCCAGCCCTCCAAGGTCCATGACACTGAGGAGAAGACCTGGCGGCATCTGGATTTCTTCCAGCACGCGGCTTATCTGACGGCCCGGGTGCCGAGGTGCAAGTGTGATGAGCACGGGGTGAAGCAGGTGGCAGTGCCCTGGGCCCGGGAAGGCTCAGGCTTCACCCTGCTGTTCGAGGCCCTGATCATGACCCTGGTGCAGGGCATGCCTGTGGCTGCGGCTGCCCGCTTGGTCGGGGAGCATGACACGCGGATCTGGCGGATCCTGCACCATCATGTGGACGAGGCCCGAAGCCAAAAGGACATGTCCAGCGTCACTCAGCTCGGAATGGACGAGACCGCCTCTCGACGAGGCCAGAACTACATCACGCTGTTCATGGACATGGCAACCCGCTCCCTCCTGTTTGCCACCGAAGGTCGGGACGCGGCCACGGTAGCAGCGTTCAAAGCCGACCTCCTGGCTCACGGAGGCAAGGCCGAGAACATCGAGGAAGCCTGCATGGACATGCACCAGGCCTTCATCAAGGGGGTCCAGGCTGCCTTTCCCAATGCCCACCTGACCTTCGACCGTTTCCACGTGATGAAGATGGCCAACGAGGCAGTGGACCAGGTGCGAAGGCAGGAAGCCAAGGACCACCCAGAGCTCAAGCGCACGCGCTACTGCTGGCTCAAGAACCCGTCGAACCTCACCAGTCACCAGCGAGAGAGGATCCAGGATCTGAAGTGCTCCAACCTCCAGACCGCCGAAGCCTACCGAATGAAGCTGACCCTCCAGGACTTCTACGAGCAGAGCAACCCGTTGGCAGCTGGCCAGTTCCTCGAAGAATGGTGCGAGATGGCCACGGAGTCCGGTCTGCCTCCCTTTGTGAAGTTCGCCCAGACCCTCCGGGACCATGCGGCTGGTGTCCTCCGCTGGTTCGTGAAGGGACTCACCAACGGCATCCTGGAGGGCATCAATTCCCTCATCCAGGCTGCGAAGGCCAAGGCCAGAGGCTATCGGACCGTCCGCAACATCGTGGCCATCGCCTACCTCATCGCAGGCAAGCTCCGCTTCGATGGACTCGCACCCTTTTGGGGCTCGCCGCTGGGGGCCGTTACCCCGTTACCCCGTTACCCACCTGAAATAGCGAGGAACCGGATGTTATGGTTACTATTCTCAGTAACGTTTCCGCGTTGGCTGCTAGCCGTCAGCTCGGCATCAGCAAGCTGGGCCTGAACCAGGCCATCACGCGGCTCACCACTGGTCGGCGCGTTAATAGCGCCTACGACGACGCCGCCAGCCAGGTGGCCGGCAATACCGCCCAGGCCAACTCTCGCGCAGCTGCTGCCTCCGTCGTGACGGACCAGGCCGCCTACTTCGCGGCTGTGGCTGCGGACGGCAACAACGCGAACCTGACCAACCAGGCCTACCGCATGGCCGAACTGGAAGGGTCCGGTAACACCAGCACGTCGGAATACAGCAACCTCAAGACCGCCACGTCCGGGACCAGTTCGACGAACGTCCTGTCTACCGTCGCCTCCAACTCGGCCACCAATGCCGGCAACATGGCCACGGCTCTCGCCAACTCCCAGCTTCACGGGATCACGGCGGAAACCCAGCAGGGTATCGCTGACGCCTACCTGGGTGCGGATATGGGCGCCGAAATGGCCAACCTGACCAAGTACCAGATCCTCATGCAGGCCGGCACTAGCGCCTTGAACAACGCGAACCAGTCCGCTCAGACAATCCAGAGCCTCTTCCGCTAACTAGAGTAGGGATCTAATTTCGAGGTGGGGGCACATGTTGCCCCCACCTGGTTGTTTGAATTCCGGGAAGGAGGTCCCATGGTAGGTCAAGTCGCATTCGCAAGTGGTGCTTCTGTGCCGATGGGTGCTGCGTCCCAGCCGACCATGTCGCATTCGGCCCCTGCGTCGGCCCCGCTCGTCGCATCGTCAAGCCATGCCACAGTCGCGGGTTCCGGCTCGCAGGAGGCGGCCGTGGCCCAGGTCAATCAGCACCTAGCCCAGGCCAACACCGACCTGAAGCTAAGTGTGGACAACGGGTCGGGCCGGACTGTCTACCAGCTCATCCAGCAGGGCACAGGACAAGTCTTGTTGCAGGTGCCTTCAGCCGAGGTGCTGGGCATGTCCCGGCGGGTCCGCGACTTGGAAGATAAGGCCATGACCTCGGGGGGCCTGGTAGACCGTCAGGGTTAGCAGTCCCAATCCCTCCCACATCCAACAGATCCTCGACGAAGTGACCAGGGGGCTTAGTCTTTGGGAGAGCACGCCGATGGATGGCCCTGCCTTGATCCGCGCCTGTGAGCTGGGACTGAGCCGCCTTGCGTCGGCCATGGCTGCGGTGCCCTGGCTGTCGGAGCACTACCTTTTCAGCGAGACCCTGTGGGAATTGTTCCCCTGGGGGCCAGGACAGCTCTAGGCAGCACGTCGCCACCGTCGTCGCCCGGTTCGCACTCAATGGTCTGGCGGCAGCGGGCTAGGATTCCCTGGAAAGGCTGCACACGTTGTTATTAAGGCTGCGCTGGGGCCATCCCTGGAGCAGGCTTGCCAAGCCAGGTTGAGCGGCAGTCGTCAACAGGCTTTCTTCTGCGGTAGAAAAAAAAATTAAAGGTTTCCAGCGTAGAGCCGAAAAAGAAAAGGTCGGGGTTCCCCCCAACACAAACCTGACAGCACGGATGCTGTCAAACCATCATCACGGAGGATGTTATGGTTACTATTCTCAGTAACGTTTCTGCGTTGGCTGCTAGCCGTCAGCTCGGCATCAGCAAGCTGGGCCTGAACCAGGCCATCACGCGACTCACCACCGGTCGGCGCGTCAACAGCGCCTACGACGACGCTGCCAGCCAGGTGGCCGGCAACACCGCCGAGGCCAATTCGCGTGCAGCTGCTGCCGCCGTCGTGACGGACCAGGCTGCCTACTTCGCGGCTGTGGCTGCGGACGGCAACAACGCGAATCTGACCAACCAGGCCTATCGCATGGCCGAACTGGAGGGGTCCGGCAACACCAGCACGCAGGAATACACCAACCTCAAGACCGCCACTGGCAGT
>CAIYNT010000207.1 GCA_903927605.1 uncultured Holophagaceae bacterium | reverse complement strand
GACCCGTTCCTGTGGCCGTGGTATCGACATTGGCTTCGGTGACGGCACTTCCATCCGGGCGGATCAACTGAGTGGTGGTGTATCCCCAGGAACTCGGACCCACTGTCGCTTTTACGGCAAAGGTCCCTGGGGCTCCAGTGAGCTGGAAGGAAATGCCATCCGTGACGCCGTTATCGTCCAGGTACTGATTGTAGTATTTCGGATGATACATGAGGCTCTGCATGGAGCCTGAAAAGTCGAAGACCGTCACAATTTCGGGCTTCACATTGATGTTGCCCTGCTGGAAGAGATCCAGAAAATCCGTCGAGCTGCCCTGCAGCTTTGGATCAAGCTGGGCGCACAGCGGCATACTCATGGCAAAGCCCAGCAGAAGGCTCGAGATCACACGGGAAAAAATGCGGGGCATTCTGACCATTGAAAACTCCTGATGGATCAAATCCGATTACCTGGGAGGCGACGAAATCCAGGCTTCCTTGGAATGCGTGAAGGTCATCACCCCGGCGGCCACGTAGACACCGTCCGAACGGATCGCCCAGAGGTCCGGTGCGGCAAGGGCGATGTTCCCTGCCGCAGGCGTGTACCCGGCGGTGGCGGAACCCGCGGTCTGGCTCTGGTTGGTCATGGGCATCTTGCCCATGGCCGTCAGGGCGAGGTTGAAACCATTCCCGCTTGCGTTAGGAACCTGGAGATCGGAGGGGGGCGTCGCAGTATTCGTCACCGTGTAGGCGCTCTGATTCAGTTTCCAGGGAGTGCCATACAGTTCACCCGCCAGCAGGGCAACGGAAAGGGCTTGCAGCTGCACGGCTGAAGTGTCTGTCGCAGTGGGTTGACGCAGGCTGTTGGGCTGCATCCACAGAATCCCGTATTCAATGCCCGAGTCCGCGATGTTGCGCACCATGGAACCCTGCCGGGTCGTGCCAGAAATGACGACCTCCCGGAAGGCATTCCGGGACATCGCGACGGCCGAAATGGTCAAGAGCACCAGTAGCATCAAGGTCACGATGATCGTGATCCCTCCGCGCTGCGAGGAGGACCCCTTGGCTGTGGGTGAAATAATGGAAGACATGGACATTGGGGAATCTCCGATCACTTCAGCGGCAGCCCAAAATGGCGCGGGACTAGCACCACGCTCTGTGTCAAGTTCTTGTAGGCGAGCGTGTTGCCCGTCGCAGAGTACTCTGACCGCTGAGTCGCAGTCCGGGTCTGGATATCCAGCCTCACGAGCACCGGGATGTCACGGTACCAGCCGAGGTTGCCAGTGGTGGTTGTGTAATCCGTGCGAGCGAGTGTAGCAAGCTGGGTGTTCAAAGCTGCTTGGATGCCATTGGTCCAGCCCGCTGAAAACCCCGTGGTGGTGGCGAGAAGAGGGGATGATCCTGCCCAGGTAGCGCCGGAGTCCGCACTGAGGAAGACTTTGAATCCTGCCACATTCTCAGCAATGATCTGGGTCAGGGTTGTGTCTGGAACGAAAGCGGCACTTGGGACATAACTGCCCTGCTCACGCACCAGGCAGGGAATGCCATTGGCATTGGAGGGGTCCAGGTTCAGCATCGCAATGTGGTACCGGACCATCTGCGCCGGGAGAATGAAAACGATGTTGCTGCCCACGATTCTTTGCGTGGGGCGCAGTGTTCCCGGATCACCCCGCCCGGTCACCTGCGTGGCGAGGGTAGGACTCGTGACCACCGTGACGGTGACCTGCGTGCCGGTAGGAGCTGGCGTCAGAACCTGAAAGGCGGCATGGCTCATATCGTCCTTGATGTGGAAGAACATGCCCGCCTTCACGGATTTGGCATAGGTCGAGTCCCCGCATTCGATCACATATTTGTCGTCAGTTCCCAGCGCCATGCTCCCGGCGTTCAGAACCTTGCTGACCGCAGTACTGCCACTCACGGCACCGCCACCTGAAACGAGCTTCCCCTCGAAGGAAAGAGGCTGGTCATAAGCCATGTAGAGTTCATCTGTTGTTTGGGGATCGTTCGCCCCAGCCCCTGTCACGAGAACATTTGGGATGATGTAGAAAGCGGGATTCGTATCGCTGGCGGTCAGCGGGGTCGTGATATCCACCAGGGTCATCCCGGCCGTATTGAGATCGTCGTAGACCAGATCCAGTGCCGCCCTGTTCCTCCGCAGGCTGGAGATCTTTTCACCTGATGTATAAAAGCTCGAAAGGCTCGACTTGAAGACCTGGGCCATACCGGCCATAAGGATCGAGGTAAACACCAGGGCTACCAGCAGCTCCACCAGGGAGAACCCAACGGACGCCCGCCTAGTGCACCCCGCCTGAAATACGTGAATCAGTGGCGATGATGGCGGGGTGCACTTCCATCGGGGCAAAGCCCCTCTGGCGCCAGGGCACGCGTTGCGTGTCCTGGCTGTCACCCCT
>CAIYNT010000206.1 GCA_903927605.1 uncultured Holophagaceae bacterium | reverse complement strand
GACGGACCGGCTGGTGCCCATGGGCTTCGCTTCTACGAGCAACCTGGACGTCATCGCCATGGCCCTCCACGAAGCGCTCGTGAATTCCCTTGAGCACGGCAATCTCGATCTGGACTCGAACCTCAAGGGCGATCTCTTCGCGAGGGAGGATCCCTACGGCAAGATGCGGGCGGAGCGGATGGCGGACCCAGTCTTTGCAGGACGCCTCATCGAGGTCCGCCTCGCCATGGATACCGAGCGGTTCGAGATCGAGATCAGCGACGAAGGCAGAGGCTTCGATACCGGCCGGATGTCGCCCCTCCTGAAGGGCTCCGACATGTGCTCTCACTGTGGGCGGGGTCTGCCGCTGATTTTCCTGGTCATGGACGAGGTCCACTTCAACGAGAAGGGCAACCAGATCCGGCTGGTGCTGCGGCGAAAGTAGCTATCGGCTGTCAGCCATCAGCTAAAGAAACGCCGGGTCGCCCCGGCGCTTCACTGATAGCCAATGGCTGATAGCTGATGGCCGACAGCTGATAGCCGACAGCTGTCTAAAACGCGCTCTCCACAAACGCCTTGAGCTGGGGCTTGGGCTGGCCGCCGATGAGCTTGTTCACGGGCTTGCCGTCCTTGAAGACGATGAGCGTGGGGATGCTCATGATGCCGAACTGGCCGGCCACCTGGGGGTTCTCGTCCACGTTCATCTTCACGAACTTGGCCTTGCCATTCATCTCGGCGGCCAGCTCGTCGAGGACGGGGGCGATCATCTTGCAGGGGCCGCACCAGGGGGCCCAGAAATCCACGAGGGTGACGCCCTGCGCGACGGCCTGGGGGAATTCGGCGTCGGTGATGTGGGCAACGAGGTCGGACATGGGAACTCCTTTCAAGTTCAGGGGGGGGAAGTTTCAAGCTCAGGGAATGGGGAGGGGGCCGTTGGGATTGGCACCCCCCCACTGGGCAATGGTGAAGATGCTCATGTAGCGCTCGTTCGTTTCCCGGAGGCGCTGCGCCAGCACTTCGCAGAGGGCGTAGAGGATCTTGAGCGCGATCCGGTGCTGGGCCTCGATGAGGGACCGCAGTTCCTGGAGCGGGATGAAGAACAGGTCGGAGTCCTCGTTGACGATGGCATCTGCCGCCCGGGCCGCGTCGTCGATGAGGGCCATTTCACCGAAGAAGGCGGGGGGTTCCAGTACCGCCAGGGCCTCCTCGCCCGAGGCGCTCTGTTTGGAAATGCGCACGGAACCCCTCACGACGATGAACAGGCCATCCCCGGCGTCACCTTCCCGGAACAGGACCTGACCCGCCTGGCAGGGGCGCCGGTGGCCGATGATGAGAATCTGTGCACGCTCCGTCTCGTCCAGGTTCCTGAACAGGGGCGACTGGGTCAGGAAGGCGGCATCGATCAATGCTGATCCGTGGAGAGGGGGGCCGCAGTGGCTTCCAGAGGGACGTGGGCGCACAGGTCGAGCCCGAAGCCACGAAGCCCAATGTACTTGGTTTCGTGGCGGCTGAGGAGGCGCATTTTCCCGATGCCGAGCTGGCGGAGGATCTGGGCGCCCACGCCGAATTCACGGTCGCTCATGATCTGCGGCTGGACCGGTCCTTCCTCCGCCACGCCGGGCGTGTGGGCATGCCGGCGCAGATACACCAGGGCGCCACGTCCCTCCCGGGCGAGGTGCCCCATGGCCTTTTGGAAAAGGCCCGTCTCGAAGCCATGGAGGTCATCGGGCAGGGTCTCCACATGCACGCGGACCAGGGGTGGCTCGCCGACCGCCAGATCTCCCAGCACGAACGCCAGGTGGCTGCCGCCGTCCAGCAGGCTCTGGAAGCGGTGGACCTTGAGCTCCCCCCAGACGCTGGGCATGGAGCGGACCTCCAGGGGTTTCACCAGGGGCTCCTGGCGCAGGCGGTAGGCCACGAGATCCGCCACGGTCACCAGGGGCAGGCCGTGCTGCCGGCAGAAGGGGACAAGATCGGGTACGCGGGCCATGGTGCCATCGTCCTTCATGACCTCGCAGATCACGCCGCTGGGATGCAGCCCCGCCAGGCGCGCCAGGTCCACGCTGGCCTCGGTCTGGCCGGTACGCGTGAGCACACCTCCCGGTCGGGCTCTCAGCGGGAAGACATGGCCGGGCTTCACGAAATGCTGGGGCTTGGCCTCGGGAGCGAGGAGGGCCTGGATGGTCCGCGAGCGGTCCTGAGCGCTGATGCCGGTGGTCGTTCCCTCCCGGGCCTCAACGGAGACGCAGAAGGCGGTCTCGAAGGGGCTGGTGTTGTCCCTGACCATGAGGGGGATCTGGAGCCGGTCGAGCAAGGGGCCCTCCAGAGCCGCGCAGATCAGCCCCCGGCCATGGGTGGCCATGAAGGCGATGGCCTCGGGGCTCACATGTTCGGCAGCCAGCGTGAGGTCCCCTTCGTTCTCGCGGTCCTCATCGTCCACCACGACGACCATTCGACCCTGGCGGATCGTTTCGATGGCTTCCTCGATGGAGGCGAAGGGGGAGTCGGGGCGGACGCTCATAGACCTTCCAGCATCGCTCAGGACACCTTCCGGGGGAAGGGCGCACTGCGAAGTAAGGATCCACTCCGTGGTATGGTTTCGGCATCCGGTTTGTCTTCCCGAGAGGAACAGCCCATGTCTCAGGGTGTGATTCAAGGCTCCATGCGCGAGGCGCCGCTGCCGGACATCATCCAGCTGGTGAGCCAGGGTGGGAAGTCCGGCTGTTTCCATGTGCAGCAGGAATCCTCCAAGGCCCGGATCTACCTGAAGGATGGTCGGATCATTCACGCGGTCACCCAGGCTGGCGAGGGCTTTGAAGGGCTCATGGAGGTGGCGCTTTGGATCGAGGGCACCTACCGCTTTGAGGAAGGAATTCCCGAGGTCCCAATCACCATCACCAAGCCCAATGCCTCCATTCTGATGGAATTGGGGCGCCGCATGGACGAGTGGCGCGTCATCAGTCGGAAGGTCCCCTCAGTGGACCTCTATCCAGCCTCCACCCTGCTTCCCGGTGAGACGGCTCAGGGGGTGAACCCCCGTGAGGGCCGGATCTTGAGTCTGGCGACCGGATACTACAGTGTGTCGGAACTGGCTGAAGTGCTGAAGAAACCGGTGCTCACCGTCGCGAAGGATCTCTACGGCCTGGTGATGGCGGGGCTGGTGGTCCTGAAGGGGCTCCGTTCCGGCAAGCCCCCGAAGGTCGAGATGCCGGCTTCGGAGACCGTCAAGGAACTGATTCCCGTATCCACTTTGCTGAGCAGCCCTCCCGTGACGGCCCCCGGCCCCGTGGTGCCCGAATCCCAGGAGGACGAGACCGCCATCGTGCGGCTTCATGCACCCCCGCCCATTCCGCAGAGCCATGGCTTCCCCGAGAAGGAGGAGCCGATTCCCGAGACAGTCGGCGGCGGTGTGGCTGGGGATGCGTTGCCCGCGGCGCCCCCGAAACCCGCGCCGGTTGTGGACGATCCGCAGCGCATGGTCAAGCTGATGAACTTCACCCAGCGCATCGCCCAGGCCTCCAAGCTGGTGCTCCCGGAGAACCATCATGAGATGGTGAACCGGCTCCAGGCGCGGGCGACCCAGCAGATCATCTCCGGCGACGGGCCGGATGCCGTGAAGGGACTCGCGCTGGCCATCAGTCGCGGCGCGGTGGATGCCGGCTGCGATGCCGACATGGTCCGCACTCTGAACACGCACCTCAAGGCCCTCTTCTCCATCAAATAGGTCCTCCCGATGACACCCCGCTTCTTCCTTGGCCTTGTGGCCTCCTGTCTGCTGCTGGTCACGGGATGCAAGGATCCGAGTTCCAGCACCGCCGGATCGGCCCTCTACACCTTCGACAGCACGACCAGTGAAGTGTTCATCTGGGCGGACCTGGACAAGCTGTACGCCAGCCCGACCAACGCCCCGACCTACCAGATCAGCTCCAGCCTCTTCAGTCAGGTCACCAACCTCGCCTGGGGCGGGCTCTGCTTCGACCAGAACCGTGGAAATCTCTACCTGGTTTCGGACACAGGCTCCATCGTGCGGGTGAGCAGCGTCCGCACCCAGACCGGGACCGTGCCCAACGCGCAGGTGGTGTCCTTCAGCCTGTCCAGCACGGGCCGACTCACCAACAGCACTTTCGGACAGGCCAGCCTGGACGCCCAGAATGATACCCTCTACATCACCGAGAATGGAGACAGCAGTACGCAGATCTGGGTCGTGACCGGCGCCAGCACCCAGGGCCAGAGTGCCACAGTGTCCCTCCAGGCGCTTCAGGTGAGCGGCGACACGGGCGGGACAGGTGTCGCCGCGGCCTCCGGCACGGTCTATGGCTTCATGAAGAACGGTGGCACCGTAGGCATCGATGCCTGGACCGGTCCCCGCCTTCGCAAGGGGACTGCCACTGCCTTCCCATCCAACGGCTCACAGGTCATCATCGGGACCAATACGGGCCTTGGCATCTATGGCGCCCTGGCGCTGGATACGGGCGATGGCTATCTGTTCGTGGCCCGCCACAACACGGATTCCGGTGGCACTGCCCAGCCCATCCAGGTCTTCACCACCGGACAGTTTAGTGCCGGCATCAACGCGACGCCTTACAAGACGATCGGGAGTACGGTAAGTCAGCCCACCCTCAGGGTCATTGCCCATCCCGGCACCAAGGATTGGCTGGTGGGTCTGCCAGGTGAGGGCACCACGGGGTACAACACCATCTTCCTCTGGAAGTCGCCCACGGGAGGCACCGACGCGGTGACCGTCACCGCGCCCTCGGGATCGGTGCTGAAGGGCCTGGCCGTGGACGGGAATGCTTCGTGACGACCCTGCGTCTGTTGGGTCTGCTGCTCCAGGACGTGTTCCGGGACCTCTACCGGCACCGCGGTCAGTACGTCCTCGCCGTCCTCACCCTGGCTTCGGGCCTGTTGCTGGCGGGTGGTGGCCTGCTGCTGGTGGAGAGCCTCGACCGCTTTGTCGGCCGCCTGGAAGGCATGGCCAAGATCGTGGCCTATGCCGCCGAGGGCCGCTCGCTGGATGAGACCGCGTCCAGGCTGATGCGCGACCCCCGCTTCCGCGAGGTCCGCCGGATGTCTGCCGACGAGAACCGCAAGCGCTTCCAGGCGGCGACCCGCGAGGCCGGCCTGCTGTTGGAAAGCGCCGGCCAGGAGGCCCTGCCCGAGAGCCTGGAACTGAGCCTCCGCAAGGATCTCGCCACCGGGGGGCGGGCAGTGGAAGTGGGCGAAAGCCTGCGGGGATTGCCTGGCGTAGGGGATGTGCTCGTGGATCAGGAGCGCATGGAGAACCTCCAGCGCACGGCGCGGATGCTGAGGTCGGCCCTGGCCACCCTCGGCCTCGTCTTGCTCCTGGCCGCGGGTTTCGCCACGGGCAATGTGATCCGCATGAGCATCCTCGCCCGCGAGGAGGAGATCACGATCATGCGCCTCGTCGGAGCTTCGGAAGGGTTCATCCGTACCCCCCTGCTGCTGGAAGGTGCCTTTCTGGGGCTGGGGGGCAGCCTGCTGGCGCTGCTGGGTCTCTTCGGGCTGTGGCTGCCCGTCTCCAGGGGCGTGGGGGGCCTTTCACCCCTGCTGGTGGAACTGGCCCGGCTCGGGTTCTTCTCCTGGGGCAGCATGCTCCTGCTCACCTTCGTAGGTGCTGCCACCGGAGCCCTGGGCGCCCTCTGGGCGTTCTGGTCCACTCGCCGGGCCCAGCGCGTGGAAGAGGCGCTGATGGAGGGTGCGGGCTGAGCGCCTCTTTGGCGAGGCGTCAGTAGCTCAGCACGAACGCCATCTCCAGTGTGTTGTAGCTGAGGCTCCGGTAGCTGGCGAGCACCGTTCGGGCCTCAAGGCAGAGGTGCCGGTTGAAGGTGTATCCAAGGCCCAGGGCTGCGGCGGGTTCATTCTTGGTGCTGGTGTCATCGACAGAGTAGCTTCTGGTGGCGTTCAGCGAATCCTGGGTCGTGTAGGTTCCGAAACCATGCAGCTTCCAGACTTTCAGGTAGGCCCCAGCCAGGAAGTAGAGGCTGCCCAGCGGGCCTCCCGGGCGATAGAGGCAATCCGCGCCATAGGACCAGGCGCTCCAATGGGCTTCTTCGTCGCCCCGGTCCGAATAGCGGGCTGACTTGTAGGTGTACTGGTTATTCAGAGTGGGAAAGGACTGGAAGGACAAGCTGGGCCTGAAGGACAGGGTCGAGGTCAGGGGTACGGTGAGCGAGAGGGCCGCGCCAACGCCAACCTTCGGGCCCATTTCCTCGCGGAAGTCTCCCTGTGCTGTGGCCAGGCTCAGATGGAGGCTCGGCACCATGGGCGTGGCAGCCGAGACGAAGGCATACGGGAGCAGTCCGAGGGCGAGAATTCTGAGACGCACGGTGGGCATGAACAGGGTCCTTAAGATGAGCGCCTAAGGCGTCAGTAGGGGCATCACTGCCTGGATGACCACTGGCTTGCCGCTTGTGTTCTTCAGATACTGGACAATGGTTTCGACATTGGCGACGATCTGCGGAATTGGGATACCCGCGTGGAGATCATTGTTGCCGATCATCAGGAAGTAGCAGTCGATGTCTGGCTGGACCAGGGTATCCAGGCGCTTGATGACGTCCGCGGAGGTCTCGCCGTCCACACCCATGTTGTAGGCCTTGATCCCCAGCAGATCATCCCAGGTGGCTTCCTTGGTCCCGTTTTGGACCAGGACCACGTAAGTGCGCCGCGTGATGGAATCCCCCACCATCCCCGCACAGTTCACGGCGTTGGCCTTGATGTATGGGGCGAGCCCTGCATCGACCCATTTGAGGTACCCCAATTCCGAGAGGTGTTCCCCATCAGGCATGTAGAAGAAGACCAATGTCTGTCCGTCCTTGGCCAACAGGATGGAATAGGTGTCCAGGTAGGTCAGTTTTAGTTGCTGGGCTTTGCCGGCGAGGGCCGCGTTCAGGGCCCGGATCTCGATGTTGCTGGTTTCGCCGATCGGGCCGGCACCACAACCGGCCATCATAGTAAATGCCAGTGGCAATATGAGATGACTAAACTTCAATGGAACTCCATGTATATGGGGATTATGATTCAATCCTCCGCTGGAACCCATGAACTCCATGTCCGGTCGTCCATGGCTCAGTGAGGGTCCAGTCAGCCCTTCCATCGCCTTGAGTCTGATTCGGAAAGACCGAGCTGATCCAGCACCCGGGTGGCGAAGGTGTCAAAGAGGTCATCCAACGACTTGGGGCCGCTGTAGAAGCCGGGCATGATCGGCATCACCACGGCGCCAGCATCGTGGACACGGAGCATGTTCTCGAGGTGAATGCGGTTCAGCGGTGTCTCGCGCAGGCAGAGCACCAGCGGGCGGCGCTCCTTGAGGCAGACATCCGCGGCGCGACTCACCAGGGTTTCGCTCACCCCTGAAGCGATGCGGCCCAGGGCCCCCGCGCTGCATGGCACGATCGCCATGCCGTCGTTGCGGTAGGATCCGGAGGAGATGTCCGCGCCCAGGTCCCGCTCGTCGCGCAGGCTTACTTTCGGCAGGGCGGTCAGCTCCTTTGGTGTCAACCCGGTCTCGTCCAGCAGACAGCGCTTCCCTGTGGGGGACAACAGCAGCGCGATGTGCTCGACCGCCGGGTTCGCCGACAGGCGCTTCAGCACGGCCACGCCAAAGGCGGAACCCGAGGCTCCGGTGATGGCGAGGGTGAAGCGGAATCCCATCGCTAGGCCAGGTCCAGGAAGGCCGGACCCACATGGGTGATGGACCCCGCGCCGAAAGTGATGAGCAGGTCTCCGCTCCGGGTCAGGCGTTGGAGCGCCTCCGGCAGATCCTCCATCCGCGGCACCAGGTGGACATCCTTCTGGCCGTGGGAGCGCAGCGCCTCGGCCACAGCGGCCCCGTCCATTCCCTGGATGGGCTGCTCTCCCGCGGGATAGATGTCGGTGACGATCACCGAATCGGCTTCGAAGAAGGCTGTCCCGAATTCGTCCAGCAGGGCCTTGGTCCGGCTATACCGGTGGGGCTGGAAGGCGGCCACCAGCCGACGTTCCGGGAACCCGGCGCGGGCGGCGGCCAGGGTGGCAGCGATCTCCGTCGGGTGGTGGCCGTAGTCGTCCACCACCAGCACGCCGCCCTTCTCACCCTTCAAGTGGAAGCGCCGATCAGCGCCGGTGAAGCTGGAGAGGCTGGCCCGGATCACCTCGGGCTCGATATCGAGTTCCAGGGCGATGCCGATGGCGGCCAGAGCGTTCAGCACCATGTGGTGGCCGGGTACGCCAAGGCTGAAGGCGCCCAGGTCCACGCCATTCGCCGTCAGCTTGAAGTGTGTGCGGAAGCCCTCCTGCCGGATCTCCCTGGCCCGGATGTCCACCTGGGGGTGGGTGCCGTAGGTGCGGACCTGGCGCTTCAACCGGGGCCGCACGGCGGCGGCGTTCGGATCGTCCATGCAGAGGAACACGGAGCCGTAGAAGGGCACCTTGTTGGCGAAGACCACGAAGGCGTCCTGGATCTCGTCGAGATCCCGGTAGTGGTCGAGGTGCTCGCGGTCGATGTTGGTGATGACGGCCAGCGTGGGATTCAACATGAGGAAGCTGCCGTCGCTCTCGTCGGCCTCCGCCACGAGGAAGGGGCCCTTGCCGAGCTTGGCATTGCTGCCGATGGTGCCGAGCTTGCCGCCGATGACTATGGTGGGATCAATGCCGCCCTGGCTCAGCACCTGGGCCACCATGCTGGTGGTGGTGGTCTTGCCGTGGGAGCCGGCCACGGCGATACCGTACTTCATGCGCATCAGCTCCGCCAGCATCTCACCGCGGGGGATCACCGGAACCTTGGCGGCGTGGGCCGCCACGACCTCGGGGTTGTCGCCCTTCACCGCCGAGCTGATGACCACCACCTGGGCGCCCTCGATGGCGCGGCCCTGGTGCCCCAGATGCACGGTGATGCCGAGCCCCCGCAGCCGCTGGGTGACGGGGCTTTCCTTCAGGTCTGAGCCTGATACCTGGTAGCCCAGGTTGGCGAGCACTTCGGCAATGCCCGACATCCCGATGCCGCCGATACCCACGAAATGGATGTGCTGGATCTTGCCGAACACCTGGGAGCCCCCATCCTTGAAAACGCCAGAATACCGCCAAGGCGGCCTTCTGGCGCAGGGCCACCTGGGCTGTTACCTTCGGGATGCTCAGTGTGTCTAATGTGTCGAGGAGGTGGGGGATGCGAACCTGGTTACAGCAACCTCGAACCATGGCTGTTCTTGCGGGTCTTCTCCTGACTTCGGCCCTCTGGGGTGTTCCGCCCCAAGAAGGCAGAGTGCAACATCTCCAGCCTGCGGGACCCGCCGACAGGGGCATCCAGGCGCCGATTGCCCCGCAGGCCCAGGGACCCGCTCCCGCGCCCAACCAGAGGTCGGGCTCCTTCCAGCGCAGTTTGGGCTTCGTCCGGCCCAGGGTTAATCGCGTATACGTCTATCCTGGAACGCGGACCGTGGTCCCGCCTGGATGGGTCCGGTGCTCAACCCTGCCCGACATGGGCTACTGGGGGCACCGGGACCTCATGGCCGAGATTCAATGGCTTTCCCGGACGGGCTACATTCCCGTGAGCCCCGTGGGCGATAGCGTGGAGGTCCTTTCGGATTACGTCCAGGTGCCGGCCGGATGGCGTGCCTACGGCATCTCCGTCCCTGTCGGCGGCACGGTGCAGGTGGAGGTCCAGCACACGAAGCTGGGCTGGTTCCGGCTCATGCTTGTGGACAAGTGGGGTGAGGTCGGACCTGGCATGCTCCAGGCGGCCATGGCCCTCCAACCGGTCATGGTGACCTACAAGAATCCAGGCAAAAAGGCCACGGCCATCTACGTCATCGTGGACGATCCGGCCTGGTGGTCCGATGCGCAGGATCCCTACACCCTGATGGTCCGCCGGGACTGGGATCCCGCCAGGACCGACCTCAGCCAGGTCAAGATGGTTGTGGGTCTGTGGGGCGCCACCCCCAGTGTCAGTGCCGAATTTCGCGGGCCGAGCCTGTCGGGGCCAGCCGTTTACCCCCACTGATATCCTCCGGGGGTTCCACGCAGTGCGCACACCCCCTGGACCCCCCCGCAAAGACCCGGCTGAGCCCGGTCTTTGCATTTTTATCCCCTTCCTTCCAGGGAGGCTCATTCCCAGGGACACCCGTCGGTGACCTGCATGCGGAAAGCACGGGGTTCCACCGTCAGCTCGGCGCGGTCGCGCTCCGGGGCAGGCTCACCATCCAGGTGCCAGGGCAGGGGACGCGCCAGACGCAGGCTGGCGTGGCGCAGGCGGCCCTCATGGCGGAGGGGAGTATGCCCGCCTTCGCGGAACAACTCGTACACCCCCGCCATCAGGTCGAACCATCCCGGGCGGGCCAGGGTGGCCCACTGGAGTGCGCCATCGGTGGGATCGGCCCCCGGCGCGATCCAGAGGCCGGACCCGTACTGGGGTAGGTTGGCGAAGCAGAGACTCCAGGCGGCTGCCGGCAGGTTGGTCTGCGGCACTTGGAACGCGGCGCGGATGCGCTCGATCCTTCCTGGGTTCATGGGCATGGGATCCGGATCTGCGTCCCACGTCAAAGCGGTGTCCGGCCATGAGCGCCACAGGTGCCAGCAGGCCCTGGCATAGGCACTGAAACCCCGGTTGGGCAGGGCGTTGAAGCGGTGCGCAACAGCCGCCTCGAAGCCCGTGCCACAGACATTCAGGAAGGGCTCGCCATCCAGCCGCGGGAGGTCCATGCGCAGCTCCCGGCCTTCCAGCAGGCGCCGCAGGGCTCCAGCAGGCTCCAACGGCGTCCGCAGTCCCCGGGCAAGTCCGTTACCACTGCCGCCGGGTATCACCGCCATGGGAACTTGACAGCCACTGTCAATAATGGCCCTGGCCGCATGGTGGACCGTGCCGTCGCCCCCCCAGATCAACAAGGGACCTCGGGCCTTGGCCGCCGCCGCGATGTGGGGTTCGAAATCCCAGGGTGGTCCGAAGGCCATAGGCTCCACCAGATCCCTAAAGTCCTTCGGCAGAGGTCGCAGCAAGGTGTCAGGATCCTTGGACGAGGTCCCCGAATGTGCATTGAAGAGTAGGGGTAGCCGCTGGTTGGCTTGGGGCATGGAACTATTTTGACACCGCAAGCGCAAAAGTAGATTTCTGGTGTTTGGTTAGTTCATGTCTGCTTTATACCTGACGTACTGGGCAATGGCACTGTGCTGCCCCACCCCCGAGGTCGTGGGATCGATCAAGGTTGAATTATTTGCATGAGGTCTGGTCCTTCAGATCAAACCACTCTAGTGTTGGAGTATCTCGCCAGTTCTTTCGCGTATCACTGCTCGGGTCCTGTCTTGGGTCGAATTTCTCGACAGGTCGGCCGCAGATCTATAGGTCCTGTTCCGTTCCGCGGGGAGCGGAGGGGCTTTGGTCCTAAAGACTTCGCCACTTTCAGCCGAACAATCATCCAAGGCATCTGCTCCTACCCATGGTTGAACGAAGCCGCTGCGCGGCGGGGGACGGTCATCCAGGCAGCCCGGTCGATAAAGACGGCTAGCGCGGAAGGGTGAAAGCAGGCCCCTTGGTCATCGCGGTGTATGGAGCACCGCCAGATGACCAAGGGGGTACTG